>DOWI01000439.1 GCA_003519645.1 Oscillospiraceae bacterium | reverse complement strand
CCGACTACTATACAAAATTAATATTTTGTATAGTAGAGGTGGGAAGATATATAATTTATAACTTAAAAAATATTGTAGAGCCATTAGGAATTGACAATTGTCAATTCCTAATGGCAGATTAACGAACTTAACGTCTTGAGAATTATTATAAAAATAAAATTATTATTTACACATCATTTCGTACAATATCATCATAATTTTCTGCTTTTACAACGACTCGTGATTCGCCCTTATTAACCATCACGACAGCTGGACGTGGTAATCTGTTATAATTGGATGACATTGAGTAGTTATAAGCGCCTGTGGCAAGTACAGCCATAATATCTCCTCGTTGGCAGGATTGCAGCTTTGCATTTTCTTGAATTAGGTCACCGCTTTCACAGCAGCGACCAGCAATCGTGAACTCGAAATCCGCAGGCTGATCAGCTTTATTTGCAATCACAGTTATATAGGAAGATTTATAAAGTGCATAGCGGGGATTGTCCGGCATGCCTCCGTCTACACTTACATAGGAACGGATACCCGGTATATTCTTTATTCCACCTACGGTATAAAGTGTTATACCTGCCGATGCAACAACTGACCTGCCCGGCTCAATTACGAGATATGGCACAGGTAGATTCAACTTTTTCGCACGTTCCTTTACAGCGGCTGATACTAGGCGCATATATTCGCCGTATGCTTTTGGCTTATCTTGCTCAACATAACGGATACCAAAGCCGCCGCCCAGATTCAGTTCATTAAGTACGATTCCGGCAACATCACGTATTTGTCCCATGAAATCAAGCATAGTTTCAGCAGCAAAAACAAATGGATGCTCATCAAATATCTGCGAGCCGATATGGCAATGCAAACCTTTCAGTGTAATGCCATCCAGCTTTACAGCGGTTTTAACTGCTTTAAGGGCATCTCCGTTTTCAAGCGTCATGCCAAATTTTGAATCAATCTGTCCGGTTTTTATGAAATTGTGAGTATGTGCATCTATTCCCGGTGTGATTCTCAGATAAACATCAGCTTTTTTCCCTAAGGATATGGATAAGTCTGACAATGTATAAAGTTCTGTTAAGTTATCTACGACAATTCGTCCGACACCATAACTCAATGCCAAACGCAATTCTGCTTCTGATTTATTATTCCCATGGAAGTAGATATGTTCCGCAGGAAATCCAACCTGCATTGCCGTGTACAACTCACCGCCGGAAACAACATCAATACCGCAATTTTCCTGCATGACTATACGATAAATTTCTTTAAAACTGCATGCTTTGCTTGCATATGCAACCATTCCGCCGTTTTTAAAATTTTGGTCAATTGATTTTTTATACTCACGCAAAGCATTCCTGATTGCAGTTTCGTCCATCACATATAACGGAGTGCCATAGTGGTGAGCCAATCCTACCGTATCGCATTCCCCGATTGTTAAATGTCCCTGCTTATTTATATCCAGTGATTCTGAATAAAACAAAATTATCACCCTTAATTAATCATTTTGAGTTACCGAATCCAGAATTTCACGAAGCCCCTCTACCCCCTCCCCAGTTTCTGATGAAAAGGTAATAAGCTTTACACCATCGAAATCAGCCAACTCTTTTTGTATTTCTGTAACTCGGTTCTTACGCGCAGTTTTTTTAAGCTTGTCCGCTTTTGTAAGAATAATAATAAATGGGATTTCACATTCAGTCATATAATCCAACATCCGAAAATCATCTGCCGATGGTGTGTGACGAATATCAATAAGCTGCACAACAAGTCTAAGGTCGCGATTGGACTCAAAATAACCTTCAATAAGCTTTGCCCAGCGCTGCTTTTCATCATTTGCTACCTTTGCGTAACCATATCCGGGTAGATCAACCAGCCTCATTGTATCCAGCCTGTAAAAATTAATGGTAGCTGTTTTTCCAGGGGTAGCGCTTACTCTAGCAAGAGATTTACGGTTAAGCAGCCTGTTAATCAGTGATGATTTGCCTACATTTGACCTACCTGAAAAAACAATTTCAGGTAAAGTTGAAAGTGGAAGCTGACTGGATAGTGCAGCCGACATTTCAAAAACAGCCGATTCAGGTTTCATACTATTTTTATATCCTTTCCCGGTTGTATGCATGATTATTGCGGAACGGTTGACTGGTAACTATCATCCGTAACCGGATGAATATAAGGCTTGTCCGTTATGCCCTCTGCACTGCGCTTGGGTTGTGATATTAGCGCAGTGCTTATTATAATATCGAGTTTGTCTGCTGTAATAAACTTGATATTTTCTCGGACGATTTCGTCAACCTCAGCTAGATCCGATTCGTTTCCGCTGGGTATCAAAACCGTCTTAATCCGGTGTCTGTATGCAGCCATTGCTTTTTCACGTAGACCACCGATCGGAAGAACGCGACCGCGGAGCGTAATTTCTCCGGTCATAGCAATATTACCGTATACTGGAATCCCTGTCAATGCTGATAAGATTGCAGTTGCAATTGTTACTCCTGCTGAAGGGCCGTCCTTTGGTACTGCTCCTTCGGGAACATGAATATGAATGTCTTTTGTTTTATAGAAATCATGATCAATCATAAATTCTTTGGCCCTGCTTCTGACATAGCTGACCGCAGTTTTTGCGGATTCCTTCATAATATCTCCCAATGAACCTGTCAATTCAATTTTACCTGTACCTTCAAGAACAGCTACCTCAACAGGCATCATCTCTCCGCCGACTGAGGTCCACGCCAGTCCATTTACAATCCCCACCCCATTGCCATTTTCATTGATATCATCCTTATATTTACGTGGTCCCAGAAATTGGGGAATGTTATGACAATTAACTTGAACGGTTTTGGTCTTTTCATCAACCAGTAAACGGGCAGATTTACGGCAGATTTTAATGATACAGCGTTCAAGTGAGCGGACTCCGGCCTCGCGCGTATACCCTTCGATTATATCATAAAATGCATTGTCCATGATTTTTATTTGTCGCTGATTTAGTCCATGAAATTTGATTTGCTTTTTATACAGATGTTTTTTGGCAATATGAAATTTTTCTTCAGCAGTATAGCTGGGCAACTCTATTATTTCCATACGATCATATAAAGGTTTTGGAATATTATTCAGATCGTTTGCCGTAGTGATAAATAAAACCTGAGATAAATCATAAGGAATTTGAATATAATGATCACGAAAAGCCGAATTTTGTTCGGAATCAAGCACCTCCAGCATGGCAGACGCGGGATCTCCTCGGAAATCATTTCCAATTTTATCGACTTCATCAAGAAGTATAACAGGATTGGATGAGCCGGCCTGTTTAATAGCATTTATAATCCTGCCCGGCATAGCACCGATATATGTACGTCTATGACCTCTTATATCTGCTTCGTCACGAACGCCTCCCAGAGATATGCGCACATATTTTCGTCCCATTGCAGATGCAATCGATTTGGCAATAGAAGTTTTACCCACTCCGGGAGGACCTGCCAAGCATATAATCTGCCCTTTAATAGCGGGTGACAGCTTTCTTACTGCCAATGTTTCTAAAATGCGTTCTTTAACCTTTTTTAAGCCGTAATGGTCACGATCCAATACCTTTGCAGCAGTATTTAAATTAAGTTTATCCTTAGTGAATTTGTTCCACGGCAGAGATATGCATGTTTCTATATAGCCGCGTACTACGGTTGCTTCATGTGATCCTGATGGCATACGGGACAGCTTATCACACTCTTTTAGCAGAATTTTTTCAGCTTCTTCACATAAATGAAGACTTTGTATACTATCTCGATAATTCCTCGCCTCGTCTTGAGGATCATCAGCATTACCCAACTCCTGGTTAATTACCTTGAGCTGTTCACGGAGATAAAACTCCTTTTGATTTTGATCAATCTGTTCGTGCACGCGTTTATGTATTTCCTGTTCGACAGAAAGAATAGAAATTTCACGCTCCAAAATAATAATTAATTTTTCTATCCGTTTTTCAGGATCCAGCGTTTCAAGAAGNNTGTAATCGGAAAGGTGAGCTAAGCTGTCGGATGCGGTGACACCAAGCATGACGTCCGGCGAGATTTTAGGAGCCAATGCTGCATAGTTATCAAAACTGGAGCGGCATTCTCGCAACAGAGCCTGGACCCGTACATTGTCTACAACAGGCCTTGAAATACATTCACGAATATTTGCGACGTAATACGGTTCTGTTTCAACGATGTCAGTGAGCTTTGCACGGTATAATCCTTCAACCAGAACGCGTACATTATCTCCGGGCAACCTTAAAACTTGACGGATTCTGGCCACAATACCGATTTTATATAGAGTGCTTGCATTCGGATCATCATCCTGTAAATCCCGCTGGGTTACAAGAAATATAGTTTGATCTGTTGACATTGCTTCATTTAGTGCGAGCATTGATTTCTTTCGACCTACATCAAAATGAAGTACCATGTCTGGAAAAATCACCAAACCGCGCAATGCCAGTATCGGCAAAGTTGAGAGACGTGCAATTCGTCTTTTAATTTCCATACAAAACCAATTCCTTTCCACATGGAGCTATGGGGTAAAAAAGGCCAAACGTCAAATACTGTGCTGCTTTCAGCAGCTTGCAGCATTCATCATCTGACCCTTTAGTCTATTTACTTTCTATAAAAGCTTCTAATATACCGCAGAGCGCCTTCCCTGCACGATATAGAAGTAATGTTAGGCTGTAACCTGATGTCTTGTGCTGCGTCCTTTTGAAGGGAGCTTAGGTTTGCACGGCTTGCGATCCGGGTTCCTAATAAGCTCTGGTTTACCCTTACCTTCAACATAATCGGAATTAATAATTACGCGCTCAATCTTATAGTCGGACGGAACTTCAAACATTAGATTTGTAAGCAATCCTTCCATTACTGAACGAAGCCCACGCGCACCGGTGTTGAGTTCAACAGTTTTTTTGGCTACAGCAGACAAGGCTTCCGCAGTAAATTCCAAAGTTACATTGTCCAGTGTAAACAACTGCATATACTGTTTCATAAGTGCATTTTTGGGTTCTGTAAGAATCTTGACCAGCGCAGCCTCATCTAAGGTATCCAACGTTGTAATTACAGGTATGCGTCCGACTAATTCGGGGATCAGACCAAATTTGATCAAATCCTGCGGAACAAGTTGTTTGAGCAGTTTGCTTCT
>DOWI01000015.1 GCA_003519645.1 Oscillospiraceae bacterium | reverse complement strand
GTCTTGCGTCCCTTCAGCACCGGAATGGCAAGGGACTGTTCGCAGAAATCGGCATAAACCTCCAGCATACGTTCGGTCTCTTCCATTGCCTCTTGTGACGTCTCATGCATGGTATGACCTTCCTGCCAGAAAAACTCAGTGGTACGTAGGAATGGGCGGGTGGTCTTTTCCCACCGGACAACCGAACACCACTGGTTATACAGCTTGGGCAGATCGCGGTAGGAATGAATGATATCGTGATAGTGGTCACAGAACAGTGTCTCGGAGGTGGGGCGGACGCAAAGCCGCTCGGGCAATTTTTCCTCACCGCCGTGGGTTACCCACGCAACCTCGGGAGCAAAGCCCTCAACATGATCCTTTTCTTTCTGTAGCAGGCTTTCGGGTATGAACATGGGCAGCATGATATTTTCATGCCCCAGCGCCTTGAAACGTGCATCCAAGTCACTCCGAATATTCTCCCATAGTGCCGTTCCGTAGGGACGTACAATCATGCAGCCCCGAACCCCCGAATAATCGACAAGCTCGGCCTTTTTGACCACATCGGTATACCATTTTGCAAAATCTTCATCCATGGGTGTGATGGCTTCCACCATCTTTTTGTTGTCTGCCATAAAACCTCATCCTCTGATCTTATTGAAAACAAAGCGGGGCGCATTATTTCATCCCCGCTTTTGTATTTATATGCTTCTCATATTGTCTTTCAGCTGTGCCTTCGCTGCTTTTTTCGCTTGCCG
Source organism: Oscillospiraceae bacterium (assembly GCA_003519645.1). Next base: position 5,668 of record DOWI01000015.1, on the reverse strand, counting down.
TTTCTCTTTTCTGGCTTGTGCCTTTTTCTCATCGGTGGCTTTATTAAGAATCACAATCAGACCGAGAATAACCGCCATAACCACAAAAATTCCGACCATTCCCATTAACATCAGTACGAGCGATTCCGTAATATTATGGGGTTTGAATTCTATATCCATTGCTTGACCGGCACTTGCTGCCAACATAATTAAATTCATTATACAGTATCCTTTCGTAAATCAATACCTAGCCTTTTATCAGCATGGGAACAACCGTCAGAATAATACCGCCTGCCACGACCGAACCGATCTGACCAGCAACATTTGCTCCGACGGCATGCATCAGCAGGTGATTCTGATTGTCCTCTTTAAGCGCCATCTTTTGGATGACACGGGCTGACATCGGGAATGCCGAGATACCCGCACCACCGACCATGGGGTTGATTTTCTTGCCTTCGGGCAGGAAGATGTTCATAAACTTTGCAAACAGAACGCCGCCGATGGTATCAAACACGAAGGCAACCAGACCGAGTGACATTATGATAATGGTTCCCCAGGTTACAAACTGATCTGCCTTCATGCTGGAAGCAATGGTTAAGCCAAGCAGGATGGTAATCAGATTGGCAAGGGTTGTCTGTGCAGTCTGAGACAGGCTTTCCAGCTTGAGGCATTCGCGCAGCAGGTTGCCGAACATCAGCATACCGACGAGTGAAACCGACATGGGAGCGACCAGTCCTGCAATGATCATTACAAATATTGGGAAGAGAATGCGTGTGCGGCGTGAAACCGACTGCGGATTGTACGGCATGCGAATCATACGCTCTTTTTTTGATGTAACCAGCTTGATGGCAAAGGGCTGAATAATTGGCACCAAAGCCATATAAGAATAAGCCGCAACCGCAATCGCACCCATATAATTTGATTTAAACACCTGTGAAACCAGAATTGCGGTAGGTCCGTCAGCAGCGCCGATTACGCCAATGGCAGCCGCATCCTTAAAGTTCGGAAACATGAATGAAGCAACAAGAACGGTCAAAAATATGCCGAACTGAGCAGCTGCGCCAAATAGCAGCATTTTTGGATTGGAAAGCAACGGTCCAAAATCAATCATTGCGCCAATACCGATAAACAAGAGAAGCGGCATGGCTTCGGATGCATGAATCCCAACCTTAAACAACCAGTCAATAATACCCGGCACGCTTCCAAGAACTTCATTTTGTTGATCAATCGCTCCTGAAAAAGGTAGATTAACAAGAATGGCACCAAATCCCATCGGCATCAGCAATGCCGGTTCAAAATNNCCTTAACCAGCGCAAGATAAATAAGCAATCCGCCGATTAACAACATAACGAGATTTTTCCATCCCTCTTCAGTAAAGAAAAATGCCACGCCGTTGTACAAAAAACTAAACTGCTCTAAAATATCCAACCTAGACTCTCCTTTAATTTGCGATTTGGAAATTCGGGAGGGCTTGTCCTCCCTATGTATAAAGCATCTTTTCAAGGGTGCCTTACGCATATCTCCCCATTTTATTAAATATAACTATTGTTCTATTATATAGAATGCAACTTTATATTTCAACTGATATCAACTGAAATTTTATAATTTCTCAACTGGAACTTTCAATTATTATGGTGCTTTTACAGAATCTCTACTCTTTCCTGTAGGGCAAGGCTTCTACTCTTGCCGCCAAAAAGAACGAGATTAACAAAAATAGGGCACTTTCATATCCTGATCCCCTTCAACTTTTCCCATAAAGTAGAAAATTGTTGACATTTAAGTGTTTCGGTGGTAAATTAATGCTGTATTTAACAGAAAGTTCATCCCAAAAACAATGAACATCCCCCGCAGCAAGCAACCCGCAAGCAAGCTGCGGGGGGATGTTCGTAAATAAAAAAGGAAAGGGATAGAAAATGAAAAAACGAATTTTGGCATTTCTGTTATCAGTATGTTTGCTTTTTGTCTTTTTGCCGGCGGGCATTGTTTTTGCAGCGGAGGATACCATATTAAACTTTTGCGACATAGATTTCACCACCGAGGCTTGGGTATATGATGAGGAACTGGATGAATATGTTTTTGAACCTATGGCAGAAACATGGGTGAAAGGCACAGAGGACTATCGGGGTAAAACAAACTATATTATGAGCACCAACTCTGATAAGGAAAATGGTGATTTCTTGGTGTTTAACAACACCACTTACGCAATAAGCTTCACAATGCCTTACACAGGACTTCTGAAGTTTAAGGCATCGGTTAGCAGCGAAGTATGGTGGGATTACTTAACGGTCGAAACGGACATGGGAGAACTATATTCTACAAAGGATATATACGATGATGATTGGAATGAAACTCCTTGGATTGATGTTTCACTGATGGTCCGTAAAGACGATAAAATCTATATCGGTTACAGTAAGGATTCTAGTGTTTCAAATGGCGAAGACCGCGCCTATCTTGCCGACATCACCTTAGAGGATTTGGGTAATGTTTTTTCCTATGAGATTGCAGATACAGGCTGGTATGATGAAGAGGAAACGGAGTTTGAAATTTCAACCAAGGAGGAGCTTTGCGGCTTCTCAAAGCTTGTCAACCAAGGGGTGACATTTAAGGATTGTGAAATTTCGCTTGCAAATGACATTGATATGTCGGGAATTATTTGGGATCCGGCAGGTCAGTATAATTTTGACTTGTACGGTTTCTCTTATGCTGATTTATCCAGCGACATTACAATCTTTGGTATGAAATCTCATTTCGAGGGCGCGTTTGACGGTCAGGGAAATACCATCAGTAACCTAACATGCAAATATTCCTATCCTTACAGCACCTATATTGGCTTTATTGGTATGAATTTTGGGAGTATTACAGACTTAGAGCTTGTGGATCCCATTATCGGTGACGGACAGACTGCCAAATCTGCCGGCGCTGTCGCAGGGTATAACGGGGGACATATTCAAAGATGCGTAGTTACAGGCGGAAAAATAGATATAAAATGGGATAAATATTTAATGGCTTATGCCGGCGGACTTGTGGGCACCAACGGATATGCATTCTCTTCTGATTTTATTGAACTTTTAAATTATGAAGGCGGCACAATTCTTGAATGTTATTCTGAGGCGGATGTGCAGGTTGAATATGACCGCAGCGGATATTTCGGAGGGCCGGATTATGAATTAGAAGTGTATCTTTCCATTGCCGGAGGGCTTTTGGGTGCAACCTATGGGGGCTTAGTGGCAGACTGCTATGCAACCGGTGATGTGCATGCAATCGCCACAGCTCCCCAAGGAGATGACGAAGAGCCGGTGCCTGTCGACACCTTTGCTATATCCGGTGGATTTTTAGGCATGGTACTCTCAGCGCTTCCTGAAATGGGCAAGGCTCGCGCGATGCCGGAAGAGCCCGAAGATCCTGTCGTCACCACCGTTACAAACTGTTATGCAACCGGGGCTGTAACAGTAGAGGGCCCTACACCGGCAAGAAGTCTTAACGCAGGATTTTTAGGCTTTGCCCGCGACATGGCTCCTGCAGAGCCTTCTTATCGCATTGTTATTGAAAACAGCTATTTTGATGAAGAGGCCACAGGAAGAGAAAACGGCTTTAAAAAGCAAGCTTCGTTTGACGGAGTTACAGGCAAATCATCGGCTGATATGAAAAAGCAAGGTACCTTTGCCGATTGGGACTTTGAAGAAGTATGGAGCATAGACAGCTCAGTCAATAACGGATACCCGATTCTAACAGATCTGGGCGTAGGCCGGCAATTCACAGTGACTTTCAAAGACCATAACGATACCGTTCTTAAAACAGAAACTGTCTATCGCGGCAATTCTGCCACTGCACCATCTTCTCCCACAAGAGAGGGATATGTTTTCTCAGAATGGGATAAAGCCTTCAACGCTGTTACAGAAGATATAACCGTAAATGCTGTCTATCGCAGAAGCAAGCTTGCAAAAGGCGATATCATCATTGAAGGGGTTGATGGTGCCAGCTTTGATAAAAACACCACTCTTTCACAGGAGAATATTACAGACACCCTTACAAGCGCTGATAAAAATAACTACAATATTAAAATCCACGCGCTGCAGGACGGCAAAGAGCTGTTAGACCTTTACAATATACGTCTTATGCTGAACGATACGCCTGTGCAACCCGATGGCAGTGTACGGGTAAGGATAAAGCTAAGCGAACAGCAGTTGGCGTTCAGCGACCTGCAAATTATTTATATTGACGATTCGGGTAATCTCACAATTATACCCAGTACAGTAGAGGATGGGTATATATCCTTTATTGTCAGCCACTTTTCAAAATACGGAATTATAGGAACGCCTCAGGCGAAACAGGATACCACACAGACAACACGGACTACACAGAAGAAACAGGTGGATACAGGCAACAGTATTCCCGCCGTGCCAATTCTACTGCTCGTTGCAATGATACCCATTGTTTTGGTTTCAATGAAAAGAAAGCACCCCGTCTCGGCAGAGTATATTTCCTAAAATATATTCAAGCTACAAAAATCAGACCATTCTTTATTGTCTTGAATCTGGGTAAGCACAGATCCTGAATCACGAACAGAACTAATATGAGGGCAGAGAGCCGTTTTGGCTCTCTGCCCTCATATTTTAACCGTACATCAATTTATTTTGGATTGTGTTATTGAATTTGACATGGATAAGACACATAAAACCAGGCCAAGAGATTAGGGACAAATAACTTCCCCTTCACACACACCCTCATAATTTCCCGTAATACCCACCGATACAATTTCGCCCGGCGATAATGTTTTACCCTTTGCATTGATTCGTACCGGAATGTACTGGGGGGTATAGCCTTCAAAGTGTCCGTCTTCTACCCCTGTTTCAATCAATACCTCCACGGTTCTGCCCTTCCACAAATCAAGATACGCGTCCCGCGAGATTTCGCAAACCTCGGACATCCGTCGGCTTCTGTGCGTTTTTTCGGCACCGGCAACCTGTCTGGAAGCCTTGGCAGCCGGTGTTCCAGGTCGTGGCGAATAGGCGAATATATGAACACGTGAAAACCCCATTTGCTGCACCAATCCGAGAGATTCCTCGAATTCCCGCTGGTCCTCCCCCGGAAACCCTANNGTCGCCGCAGATTCTCACAGACAGCGGCGTATTCATCAGGGGTATAATGACGGTTCATGCGGCGTAGGGTGTCGGCACAGCCGCTTTGGAGAGACAGATGAAACTGGGGGCATAATTGGTCCAGCGCAGCCAGCCGCTCGATTACCTCTGGCGTCATTAAATCAGGTTCCAGCGAACCCAGCCTGACCCGGCGGATTCCGGAAATCGAACAGGCAAGCTCTGCAGCATCACAGACCGATCCGTTCCATTCCTGCCCATAGGCAGTGAGGTTGATACCCACAAGCACAATTTCCGAGTATCCTCGGTCAGCCAGCGATTCAAGCTCTGTACGCAGCTCNNAAACGGTTGCATCCATCCTCAATCTTCACAAACGCCCTCGTCCTGCCCTGAAATTCATCGATTGACAGTGACTCGAATTTGTCATTGTGTCCGGTTATTTCAACAATACGCTGCCCCAGCGTTAAAAAGCGATGAATCTGCCGGGGAAGCTCCTTTCGAGATGCGTTGCCCAAAACGATATCGGCTTGGGTGAACCGGTCGGCAATTTCGGGAAATGCTTGCGGCATACATCCCGTCAATACCAATATGGC
>DOWI01000106.1 GCA_003519645.1 Oscillospiraceae bacterium | reverse complement strand
AGTTTGGCATTCATACCGTTCATACTGTCAAGCAGTGAAAGAATTCCTTTATTCCCACCGAGTTTCCCTTCGGCATCAAACCTGTTCAGAACCGAGGACTTTAATCCACCCTTTCGCCATCCAGAATAACGAATGATTAGCGGGCTTTCCGGAAACATGTNNGCCTGCTTAAAGGTGGTGAGCGGTACGATTACCTCTCTCGGGAATCCCATAATCGGCTGTTTGTCGTCGACTGCTCCAATCAGATTTGCCAATATGGGTGTCGGGTTCTGATCCGACTTGCCGACAAGCCCTTTCTCCTTCTCCAAACTTTGACGATAATCGGCGGCGAGATCCGTCCACTGGTTTGCGTTGATAAAGGTGAAGTCAACAGCAATTTCATCCTGTATGGATCGATCGGGATAGCTGTTTACCGTTTCGGTATCATTTGATGTAAGCAGCACCTTGGCATAATCCAGCAGTTTGAACTTGGCACCAATTGCACCCATATCCTGATCGGATACCCGTGCTGCTGCGTAAACAGATGATGTGCAGTCGGCTTTTTGTACCACCGCCAGCATGGAGCCGGTGGGCGTTGTAACGCCGTACACAGGAAGATAAAGATTACTTTTGAGTGATGTCATATTCTTCTGGTACAAAGAATAATCAACCCCATAAAAGCCTTCCTCATAATCAGGAGTACCGCCGGATCTTATCTTGCTCAGCTCAATGATTGCTCCCGAGCCGTCAGGCAAGACAGCCTGACTGTTATTGAATCCCGCTGCGGTATTCATATAGGGCAGCAGTGTAACGGTGTCCAGCTTTATGTTATCGGTTGCTTTGATTTCCTCTACCGGAATCCGGGCATTCAGCCTGCCACCGGCAAGCCGGTATTCCACCGGAATAATAAAGTTTCCTCTTGCTACGTCCACATCTGTGTAACCGACAGCCGCCTGATCCTCCATCCGCATGTCGGGTGTATATTGCAGCTTTGTGAAGTACTGATTGATTCTGTTAATCTCCAACGCTGACGGAGACTGCTTTAAGACGAAAATATGCTTGATGTTTTTGATTTTTGTATATCGTGATTCCAGATTTTTCAGCGCCTGCTCATCATTAACGGTGTCATAATTGACCTCAAGATAATAACGCTTCATGTTATTTTGTTCACTTTTTTCGAGACCAGCAATCAATTTATTGAACCTATCCGCTGTCAACACCTGGGGATACAGCGGCGTCTTTACGACACGGCCGAAATGGTATTCCACCCTGATTCCGTTTGTAATGGCTTTGGTGGTAAACTGACCAAATTTTACACTGTCATCGAAGGCATTCATCTGCTTGGAGGTTTCAGCCGAATCGATTGCTGTCACCAATATCGGCGAGGAATAACGGCCGATCAATGATTCATTCATATCCAGTCGGTTCTGTGGATTTGAAAACCATACAGTCACGTCCTTGGATTTCACCGCAATCTCGGTTGTAACTTCATTCACGAACAGCGTAAGTCCGTCTTTGTTCGCAACCTGCTTCATCTTGTCAAGGCCCAGCATATCGTTTGATTGCTGGATCGGATCATCGGTTTCCCACTTCATGACATCCGAAGCAGGAAGCTCTGCAAACAGCGGTGCCAACTCTCCGCATCCCGAAAAGCTTAGCGTTATTACAGCCGCCAGAAGGACGGCAAGCGTACGCTTTATATCTTCTAATCGCATGTCGTCACATCCTTAACTGAATTTCTGTAATAACCCCCGCAATATAGCGGAACATTTCATCAAACACGCCGGCAAACAACAAAATAAGAAAGACTATGAAAGCCATGCCGGCAATGGTTAATATAATTGAGAAAATATTCTTCATTACCGTAAACTGATGAACCGTGAGTATCCCGAAGAAAATCAGCAGCGCCGTAAACGCAACGCCGATTCCTAATACAAGACCGATAAAAGTCTGCTCATTTATCGATAGAAAACGGCTCATTAATACCCCGATAAATGTTGTTATGGTAAATGGTACGGTAGCATAACAGGTCGCCATGAAAATATCTACAAAACGACCTTCCCCATCCATCAGGACTGTGATTGACCAGTTGGCAATACACCAAAGCAAAACCGGGGCAACAACATTGGATATTTCGAGAAGAATGTTAAATTCCTTGAGATTGGTAGAATTAAAGATAAACCCGGTATACTGCTTTTGAAAAATTAAGCTTGCAACCATCAGCACAAGCAGGATCAAGCATGAAACAACATTGCCCTGTTTCTCAAACCGCATCTCGTAAAAACCACGGATGGGATGCGCCATGATCGTAAAGGAGTATCGAAGTCCTTTTCCTATGCTTTTCATAGATCAATCCACCCCTTTTCCAGTGCTTCCATCTTTTTGCGGGTGATCACTTTTCGAACCTTTACAATCGTGAGCAATATCGATACGGCTATGAAAACGGTAACCGCAGCGGGAGCAAACCAGTCCGCAACCACCTTTTTCCGGTATTCTACGTAAGCCCGCGAATACCAGTCCTTGTTATAGCCAAGCTCAAAAAGCTCCATGGCTTTTTCATATTCTCCGTCACGGTAAGCGGCCTTTCCAAGTCCGGAATAAGCCTGGTCATAGTTGGCATTTTGCGTCAGCACCATGTTCCAAAGCTCGGCTGATTTGTGATAATCGCCGCTTTCCTGCCACATGATTGCCTGGGATATGTTCTCGCCGAATTCGGTTCTCCGGAATACCGTAATGGTACGGGTTCCGCTGTCCAGAACATATAAATAGCTTCCGGACTGTGCAATCGAATTCGGGGTTCTAAATCCGCCGGCAGTCACATCCGNNCCAAAACCGTATAGGTGCCTTCAGAACCGTTTGCAACATCCACCATGTGGGAAATGCCTTTATACGCAGCGTCCATGTTATTATCGAGATCAAAAATATCGTAATCACCCGACGGAGGACCAAAGCCCTTGCGCCGCAAAATGTCCTTGCCCAGCATATTGAGTCTGCGTACCAGCGCACCGTTTTCTGTTCCCCTTCCGGAGTGAATCTCAGACCGCACAATTTTTTCATCATNNTAATATAAAATCCTCGTTATCCAGAGAAATGTTGTTATACTCGATGGGAACAAAATCCTGCATTTTATCGAGCTGTGCCTGGGTGGAGATTTTCTTCCACAGCACTTCCATGGGATTTGCGTTTACCTTGCCTGCCGCCAGAAAGCCTTCAAACTTTCCGTCGGGATCAAAATCCACAATTCCTTCGTTAACACTGATTGCTACCACATGAATACGTCCGGTAGAATCAACAACAAGCTTGGAAGGACGATAGCGTTCGATAAAGTCATCGGTGATAATGGTACTGTCCTGTTTGGACGGAGGGGCAATAATTCGAATTGCTTTTCCCTGCTGATCCATTTCGATAATGTTTTTTGATATACCGTCTGCTACATAGATGCTGTCCTCAGGCGTTACAAAAACCCCCTGGGGCTCTTTGAACGGCACCACAGCCCCCGATGAATCGGTATATCCCGTCCATATTTTTATAACCTTCAACCTGCTGTCAAATTTAATCAGGCGGTTATCGGCGGCGGTGTCCCCGCTTGCAGCAAGGTATATATTCCCTTTATGATCTGCAAATAAATCGTTTGGCTTTTTGAAATCGCCGATCCCGAGGGTTACACCGGTCACTGCCTTTTCAATCGTATAGGGATCGGGGCATTTTACCGGAACGCCCCAGTTATTATAGGTATAGCTGCTAAAAGACAGCTTTTGCGCGTTGATTTGTTCCATTCCCGCATCAGAAGATTCCGCCGATACAATCAAACTGCCTGCTCCCATGCAAAGCACGGTTACTATCACAGTCAGAAAGCGGAATACTTGAGAATTCTTTTTCAATGATCTCCGCCTCCTTATTCCTTAATGCCCGATGTAGACATGGTGTCCAGTATCTGGCTCTGACTGAAGATAAATATCAGGATGGGCACACTCATCAGAATCAATCCGACTGCCGAAGCCGCACCCGCCCGGGCAAATCCCCCCGCCATAATCTGGTTTAGCGCATAGGGCAGCGGTTTGAGCTGCTCGCTTCGAATCAAAACGCCGCCTGTAGTGTTCCATAGTTGCTGTGAGGAGAATATGATCAGTGTAAGCCACGCCGGTTTGACTGTGGGCATTACGATGCGGAAGAAAATATGTAGCTCTCCTGCTCCGTCTATTTTTGCCGCTTCCAGAATGGAGTCATGCACCGTTACCATGAACTGTTTCATCAAAAACAGTCCTAGAGACGAGCCTATCGCCGGTATAATAAGCGCCCAATAGGTGTCTACTAAATTCAGACCTGACATAATCACAAAGTTGGGAATTGCGGTTACGGTAGGCGAAAACATCAGCGTCATCACGACCAGGCTGAAAAAAGCCTTTTGTCCGTAGAAATGATGTTTCTCAAGCACATAGGCCGCCATAGAAGCGAAAATTACATGACCGGTGGTACCCGCGACTGTGATCAGCAACGTATTGAAGAAATATCGGGTAATCGGTACCCATGAATTATTCATGATTGCCAGCAAATCCTTCAGATTATCCATGGTTGGATTCTGAACAAAGAACCGCGGCGGAGATAAAAACAGCTCGTCAATCGGCTTGAACGCATTGTTAACCACATAGATTAGCGGTATTGCCATAAAGACGGCAAGTATGGACAAAAACAGGATATTCAGCAAATCTCCCGCCAGACTGCGGGTCATGCGTACGCCCAGCAGCTTGCGGAAAAACCGGACTACTGCACCGGTCATACGCCCGAATGCCCTTCCGATTGTGCTGAGTATAATGAAAACCGGATTTGGTTTTTTTAATTTGGCATCCATGCTATACCATGCCTTTCTATGTCTTCCTGTTTAAAGACACTCAGAATTTAATTCACAAAAGCTGATGACATATTAGCGTCCAACCCGCTCCAAAAG
>DOWI01000178.1:2008-2952 GCA_003519645.1 Oscillospiraceae bacterium | reverse complement strand
AATAGAAAAGCGAGGTCGCGTGGCTCTTTGATGGCGCTACGGAAACGCACAATGGATAGCGCGCCGACCATTCCGAGCGAGATAGCCAGGTTGCTGCCGATCAGCATGATTACCATGGCGGTGGTCATCGTGATGACTACAATGGAGACATTAAAGCTTAACGAGTACAGCACCCCGGTAAAGGTCTTTTTGTACACGAAAAAGATAAAAAGGCCCAGAAGCGTGGTGATGGCCATATTGAACGCGATGGTCTCGAGGGTATATGCGCTCGTACCGTCAACAAGATAACGGAAGAGATCCAGATCGTTCATCTTGTATTCCTCCCAAATGTGCCATGTTTGGCGCAGAGGATGTGCTTGCGCCTAAATATGTAATGTTTGGCGGCAGATGATGTATTTGCTTATGGAAGTGCCCGTTAGGTCGATTTCTGAGAGAATGCTCCTAATAAAATCAGGTATCGCATGGCGGTATTTCACCTCAAGAATACAGCCTCGCNNCTTAGGCAGGGTGCGTTTTTGTCAAATAGGCGCGATGTGTCCATAGAAGCGCGCAAGCTTCTGTCAATGGTGATACGAATACTTTCAAAAGGTAGCTCAAAGGCTTGTCTTTCATAATCAATGATCAGGATCGGCCGCAGAAGCTCGCGCTGGAAGCAGGCATAGAATTGATGCGCAGCGCCATGTGGCAGGAAGGGGAGGAACGCGCAATTGCCATTGACGAGTGTGGACACGTTCTGCCTATCCAGCGGCATACTTTCTTTATGCACGAATGCGCCGCGTTTACTCTTATGTTCGAGCATTGCTATATTGGTGGCGGTATCATAGATGCGCAAGCGGATTTTTCTGCGATCGGTATATCCGTTAACTTTATCGTGATAGTCGCGGTTGCCGGGTGTATCGAAGTACAAGCTCCGTATCCAGTATTGCCCGTCTGAGCCGGCGTGC
>DOWI01000178.1:0-1994 GCA_003519645.1 Oscillospiraceae bacterium | reverse complement strand
GCGCGTTCACTGATATGATATTTTACTTCGTGGCGGAATACACCGGAACCCGGATTCTGTCCTGCCTCCATTTCTTTTGCGCCTCCATAATTGCTCCCTCTGACGCCTCAATAAGGGCTCCTTCTGCTCTGAATGGGAATTACAGCGTATACGTATTGTTAGTTCTGCTCGGTTTATCCAAACTGGTTTTTTTCATCAGATATGAGACAGTGCCTTTAATAAAAAAAGCGATGCGCAGAAAACTGAAAACAATGAGGTCTATGCAAACGCCAAAATACAGTGGGCTCGTCTTGGTCCTCTTGTTTCCGCGGGCGTTATTGTTTACAGTTCGGAAGGAATCTGGACCGCGCCTGATGGCTCTGTAGATTGCGACCAATGAATTCGCGATATTAAACAGCACGGCCAGTCCTGAAGAAACAAGTAAGAGCGGGGGAAAAATGCCGCAAAATACGCGTATCGAAAGCAGCAAATAGTTGGCAAGGAAGGTCATCACCGCAAAAGTGCCGCTAAGGGTCGCATCCGCAAGCATGAAGAAACAGACGCTCGTATGCCAAAAATTGCTAACAAGAAATTGCCTATTATGCTTCGACGCGTCCCAAAATGCCATTTGCCACCTTACGCGCTGTCGACCGAGATCCTTCCAGTTCTGCGGGCACTCGGTATAGCAGATCGCGTTCATTGTATAGGAAATGACTTTTTTGTGTAGCTGTGCGTATTCACTCAGGCGTATGGTAATATCGATATCTTCCCCGAGGCCATGCCTGAATCCACCCACTGCGATCAAGGCGCTTTTTCTGAAAACACCAAACGCGCCGGAAATAATATTGAGCGCATTGTTCACGGTCAATGAAGGTTTGTAGACGTAAAAACCCTTAATGTAATCGAGCGCTTGAAGCGCAATCAGTGGAGACTTACAGTTATCCATAAGAAAATACTGCATCGCATGTATCGCGCCGCCAGAAGCGATGATGTTATCGTCCTGGAAAATACGGTTCATGATGCGGAGGGCGTTCTTTTCGAGCACGCTATCTCCGTCGAGTGTGACGATTATTTCCTTGCTGCTCAGGGACACGCCGGCGTTCAAGCTGGCGGCCTTGCCACTGTTTACTTTGTCCACGACGAATATATTCGCGTATTTCGCCGAATAGTACACCTCGCTGAAACCTGCGCCAAGGTCAGTTTCGTTTGGCATGCATTGCAGCGGAAACGGCTCGATTTCTAGCGGCTCGAGTTCCAACAGTTCGAAAAGAGTCGACATAGTGTTGTCCTTAGAGCCATCGTTGATGAATATGACTTCATAGTCTTCATAGTCCAACCGCAAAACGCCGCTTAATGTGTTTTTAAGGATCAGCGCCTCGTTAAAACAAGGGATGATGAGTGAAAAGCCCAACGTTTTTCGCGGGGCGCGCTCTGGCTCCTTGCGGTAGTAAAAGGAGCAGNNGCTCTACGGCCCATGACTTTAAAATGAAAGTGGCGGGAAATAAGGTGTTCTCGTCCGGCGCGCCTGACCATTGACCGCCTACTGCTTGATTGACGATCAAATACATCGGCTCATCCGGAACGCATTTAGAGGTTTCAAACTTACACTCTCCGTCTATAAACCAACGCAAACTTTCTCGCGTCCACTCAAACTCGATCAGATAAGTATCTTTTCTGGCTACTTTTGTTTTGAAGAAATCCCGCGCTTGGGCGGAGCCGTCCATATAGTGCACCACTCCATAGAACTCGTCGGGTGCGCTGCCGATCATTTCGAAGATGTCGATTTCGGGCAGGGCTTTATTCTCCGCAGGCATGAGCCAGATCGCGGGGAAGAGCCCTTTTCCCTCCGAGACACTGATGACAAAGGAAAATTTGCCGTAAAGGTAGGCGTGTTTGCTTTCCACCATTCCTGAGGTATAGCGCTTATTGCCTATTAATTCTTCGTGGGTGGTTATCACAACGTACCCGTCGTCAAAATTCACATTGTGTGGGCTGTAATACTGCAGCTGGTTGTC
>DOWI01000055.1 GCA_003519645.1 Oscillospiraceae bacterium | reverse complement strand
TGCAGCAATCAAAGCTGGATGGACATGGCGTTCGGCCATCATTGTAAAATAAGTATGCCTGCAAGTTTGAGCCGGATATGGACGAATTTCAAGGCGTTTAAGCGTAGCGCTATAATCGTCGTAGAATTTCCAGATGTTTTTTAACGGAAAAACCCCGGCATCATAGAACCGTTTTACGACAGCATAAATGGATTTTCCAATTGGTATTTCTCTATCACGCCCGGCTTCTGACTTTTCGCCCCCTATGATATATCGCTCATCCATATGGAAGCTGCCCATGTCAAGCTGATACATTTCCCCAACGCGCATACCAGTATAAGCCAGTACCAGAATATATCCCGTAAACACGTGTGCTTCTGCGGGACCTGTAGGACATTGCCCGTTGTAATCATCCCACAGCTTAGCGACTTCCTCTTCACTGAATACCTGCCGCTTTGCCTTCGGAGCGTCCGGCAATTCTAAATATTGTGATTTATTCATTGTTTCCTGCCCCTGCTGAATGGCTATCGTATATAGGTGAGACAGCAATACCTTCATATCACGCGCCGGATAATACGTCTTTGCCGCGCTGTCTATGGTATTCTGCATTGTCTCAATTGTGATTTCAGATATTTTAGACAGCTGAACAGGCTGCAGCCGATTCCACGCAATACGCATTTTGTCCCGCTGAGAATCACTCAGCTTACCATATTTCTTTGTGCCGGTATATATCTGGTATAAGTCCGACAAAGTTAATATATGGGCCTCCGGAGCCGATTTTTTTAGTTCTGAAAGTGCTTCTACTGCGTCGATTTTACGGTCAAACGATTTTGTTTTACGTGCAGCCGTGAGCTTTCCGTTTTTGCCTATATAGTAATGATCTACAACTGCGGCAATCCATTTTCCATGATTTCCACGCTGATATACGCTGCCCGTGCCATTCCCACGCGCCTTTTGGCGCTCTTGTATTTGCTTCCGCCCGCAGTAGCAGCAGTAGACCGCATCATCCGGTATTTCGTGCTTGCATTTTCGGCAAAGCAATGAGATCATCCCCATATGTTATACATAATTTAGCAATTGCTTATTGAAATATTATACAAAAGGTCTACTATGAGAATAGACGACATGCCGCCAATATTTTCATATTGGAGTAATGTATGATGGATTCAGTAGAAAAAAGAATGTTGAAAAAGTTCGACCGGCTATCAGAAGAAAACCAGATTATTTGTCTTGCTTTTCTTGCAGAGCTAATAAGGCGTCAATCTGTGAATCCGCTACCTTCAAATATTGAGGGTTTAACTTTCTGATCTTATTTAAAAAAATTTTGTCTAGGTCTGAAAAGCTCTCTTCTTCGGAAGAGGGCTTTTCTTTTTGCTCATTGCCTGCTAGCCAGTCTAAAGATACACCAAAAATATTAGCAATTTGAGGAAGATACTTTTTATAGGAATTAGCTTTGCCACTAGTCCACGCGCTCCACGCGGAACGCTTTAAGCCGAGTGCTGTAAGAAATTCAATTTTCTTCATTCCGCTTTTTTCAAGAAGTTCGGATATCCTATTTAGTGTATCGTCCACGTAATTACACCACCAATTGTATAAAATGCAATATCTCCGATAAAATCGGAGATAAATATTGACACTCCAAATTATTCGGAGTATTATAATACCAGATTCAAAAACAACAACACATTATTTTCTACTAGTTCAACAACAAAGAGAGCCTTTAAAACATTACATTTTAAAAGCGAAGTTCATTCATTTTTGCTCAACACAACTATGATACGACTTTCATTTTAATATGTCAATGTTTTTGGAAGAAAGAAAGTGATTTCTGCCTATTCACCAACCCACAAATAAATTTTTGTGTAAGTTGGGACGTAAACACCGTACGGCGTGACCGTACTCCGTGGCTGGAAGCGGAAAAAGTCTCCCGGCAGGCACCCGGCGAGTTGGCCTGTATCCGGCCCGCTACTCAGAAATTTTAAGGAAAGGAGGGAAAAATGTGGACGGGGGAGGACGAGCAGGGATGAACTTTACGACAGACCAGCAGCAGCGGTTGCTTGAATTTATCGCAGGCTGCCAAAACAATGCAGAGCGCAGGCCGCTGAGAGTACATCTAACTGCGGAACTGTTTCAGCAGGTGATGGACGGGAAGCGTGAGATTGGAGATATTGCAACTGACCAAAGAAATGGGGACGTGTATATCCGATTTTGCCTTACAAAAGAACGAAAGGAATGATTTAAACGAACGAAATTATCCCGTTTGACTACCACGGCCAACCTGTCCCGAGCCTCTTAATTGACAACGGACCTTGGTTTGTCGCAAAAGATGTATGCGACGTTCTGGAAATTCAAAATCCAACGCAGGCCGTTAATCGGCTTGATGAAGATGAACGGGCTATGTTTAACATAGTCCGTCAGGGCGAAACAAATATCGTATCGGAATCCGGCCTTTACAGCCTGACACTTGGGAGCAAGAAGCCGCAGGCAAAACCCTTTAAGCGCTGGGTAACGCATGAGGTAATTCCAGCAATCCGCAAAACCGGATCTTATTCCGCACATCCAATGACACAGATCGAAATGCTGGCGGCGCAAGCCCAACAAATGGTGGAGCTTGAAAAGAAAACCAACATAGCAATTGAATCCGCAAATTCGGCGCAGAAACAGCTTAGCAATGCGGTTGATGCTTTGGCGGCTCCTACTCCGGAAAACTGGCAGCAAGCTACAGGAGATAAGATTAAGCACATATGTAAACTTAATGGGCTGTCTTATCTGAAAGAGTATGACAAACTTTACCGAGAGTTGGAACACAATGCGCACGTTGATCTTCAATCGCGGGTAAGCCGCTTGAAAGGCCGTATGAAGAAAGCCGGGTACACGTTCAAGGAATGTGGAAAAGTGACACAGCTCCATGTTATCAGCCGTGACCCGGTGCTGAAATTGGCATTTGACGGAATCGTCCGTCGATTCGCCGCAAAATACGCTAATACAGAGGTGAAAAACGATTGACTTACAACCTTATTGAACGAATTGAAAATCTACGCAAGAACGACAAAAATAAATCCTGTGCGGCAGTTGTCCGCTATCTGCGGAATGAAAAGCATATCAAAGTAAATACTTCGGAATTTTCTCTTTTTGCCCGTGGAACATATGATCCGCCAAAATCGGAATTGGTACTTTCCGAAGCCGACAAACTGGTGACGAGGTGGGAACATGAAGCAAAATATGACACTGAAAGAAATGGAAGCGTTACCGCGTGAATTCTTATGGGCAAAGGAAGTTGCCCCTGCTATAGGAATGGATGAATCGCTGTTTCGGTTTCAAGTCCGGGAAGACAAAAAGAAAGGAAAACATACTTTTGATTTTCCTATAATCGTCCGGAAAAATCGGATTACGATTCCGAAGGCGGCATTCCTAAAATACATGAGAGGGAGGTAAAAGTCCATGACCTTGCACTCTTACATTGTCCAGTTTTACCGGAACGTGCGGGGGCAGCGCCAAAACTTTGGCATACAGATTTACTCTGACAGTCCGGCAGACGCGATCAAACAGGCAAGCTATAATTTACAGCTCTGCCACAGTTCTAAGGCAACATGGAAAGCGGAAGCGTACTTGGAAAAGGAGGGAAAGTGATGGAAACCTCAGAAATCCTTGAAAGACTGGATAACCTAAAACGCGTTATTAGCAACA
>DOWI01000404.1:382-4192 GCA_003519645.1 Oscillospiraceae bacterium | reverse complement strand
TTTATTTTACAAACAAGGCCTAGCGTAGTAGGGTCTTTTATAATTGGTAATCCGATAATATTTATCAATAATCAAAAGTTAGAAAATTCAATACGCTCTATTGATAATCAAACCGTACAATTAAATGATGTCATTCCTTTTGAATGGGACACCCTTTATACCTTTGGAGCTTATTCAAGCAAAGAGGAAATTGAGGACATTATTGGATTTAAAAGTGCTGATATTAAAGAGAATAACATTAACGAAGGAATGGTACACTTGCTATTTGCTAAAGATGATAAGGTGGTGGCAAGTATACTTGGCTATAGCAGTAATCTGGGCTACAGCATAGACTTCACATCCAAAGAGGGATGGCAAGTAGCATTTGCAGAAAATGCCCAATTTGATGTAATAAAAGCAGATGGAATTGTAACATTAACATATTCAAAATGAGCATACTGTATAGAANNGGAAGGTGCGTGAAAAGTACATTCCCCCGCCGTTTCCTTTTGTGCCGACAGGCACAAAACGCCGCCGGCAGGCCGCACATACCACATGAATGTGGTATATAAGTGCGCCCTTCGGGTTTGGGGGCAGGGACGTTACCCCGTTACCCTTGCGCCGTTGTCTCCGTCCTGCTCCCGCTCCGCGCCGTTGCTCTGCGCCGTTCCTGCGGTGTTTGATAGGATAGGATTGATATGCCCCGCTTGGATTTCAGTGAGTATATGGCGGCTGTGTTCGGTGATGATGGTTCTTTCAAGGAAGATTTTGAATTGCTCTTCTGTGAGTGGTATGGTGTCAGGCAACATGCTTTCCAGCAGTCCCATGCGCTTGCAAAGGCGTTTCGTCCTGTCTTTGCGCTCCTGCTCTTTTTGCTGCTGCATAAGCCGTTTTTCTTGATTTTTTAGTTGTTCAATCTGCGCTTGAATATCCGCTATTTTTTCGGTTTTGGTCTTTGCCATGTGGTCTTGCTCCTTTCAAATTTTGGTGGTTTTTGAATGATAGTTATGGTAGACTTAATTTAATATTGAGGGGGGGGACAAAATGAAAAATGAGTTATTACTCAATCTTGAAAAAATACACTCAACAGAATTAGGCGTTGAGCGTGTTCGGAAAAATATAGATTTAGATACTGCGGATGTTATTGAATGGTGCAAGCGGAAAATCGAAAACGCTGATGATATAATCAGAAAAGGGAAGAATTGGTATGTGTCTGTCGATAATGTTGTGATAACAATTAACGCTCATAGTTTCACGATAATAACGGCGCATAAGTGCCATGTGTAAAATCTCTTTTCGGTTTTGGGCGCAAAAAAAAGCGACTTACCCTGTTTTGTGAGTAAGCCGCTTTTCGCGGTCAATATTTGGTTTATGTGCTTTTCTTCCGTGCCTGTTTCTCCTGTTCCTGCTCTTTCTGTTTTTGCTTGGCGGCATATCGTCGCTGCGCTTCGCGCCGTTGCTCCCGTTTGCGCCGCGCCTTTTCCTCTGCGGCGATTTCTTCGGCGGTCGGCTCTGGCGCGGGTACTTCAAACTTGCCGATAAAGTTCAGATAAATATCCACCTTTTGGCTGCGCTCGCCGCTTGATTTATCCGCTTCATGGACTACGATTTTTTCAATAAATTCATGTATCATGGTAGGGGTCAGCTCGGAAAAGTCGGTGTATTTTTGCACCAGTTCAATAAACTTATCCGCTTTCAAGCTGTCAGCGTGAAAACTGTCCAGTTCCCCTTGCAGCCGTTCCATAGACTGCTCCAGTTCCGCCTGTTCCTGCTCATATTCCTGCGACAGCACCTCAAAGCGTTTATCGGTCAGCTTGCCGTTTACATTGTCCTCGTAGATCCTGCGAATGAGGGTGTTGAGTTCCCCAATTCGCTTTTGCTCCTTTGCCATTTTCCGCTTATGGGATTTTGCCGCTTCTTCCTGTTTGATTGCGGAGGTTTCACGGACTTGCTTTATAAACTCGGCTTCGTTGGATTTCACAAAGCCGCTTACGGATTTGATGGCTTCAAGAGCCAATTCCCGTATAACAACGGTTCGGATTTGATGTCCTGTGCATTGGCGGTTGTATTTCCTGCCCGTAAGGTTATAGGTGGAGCAGGTGTAAACATCTTTCGGCGGTTTGTTGCATACATAGCCTTTTTTGTTTACATAGCTTGTGGGGTAGGGCATTCTGTGGTTGTACAGCTTCGCCCCGCAATCGGCACAAAACAATAATCCTGTTAAGGGGTTCGCTTCGCCGTGGTCGGTGCGCCTTACGGTCTTGCGGCAACGCTGCGCCGTTTCCCATGTTTCGGGGTCGATAATGGCGGGGTGGGTATTCTCAAAGATAGCCCAGTTTTCCTGCGGGTTCTGCTTCGCCTGTTTGTCCTTGTAGCTGTCCTTGTAAGTACGGAAGTTCACGGTATGCCCCATGTATTCCTGCCGTTCTATGATGTGGGAAATGGTATTGCCGCTCCATGCGTAAGGCTCGGAATGGTCGTAGCTGTTTTCATAGTTGACTATCCCTTTTTTGTACTGGTAGTAAGAGGGGCGTTCTATCTTTTCATCATGCAGTATCCGCGCTATCTGCGTGGGGCCTTTCCCCTCTATGGTAAGGGCGAATATGCGCCGCACAACAGGCGCGGCCTCGGGGTCGATTATCCATTTATCCTTGTCGTTCGGGTCGGGCATATAGCCGTATATGGCCTTGAAGGTCAGCCGCTTGCCGCTCATGCCCCGCGCCCTGTGGCTGGCTTTTACCTTGCGGCTCGCGTCACGCAAGTACCATTCCGACATGATATTGAGGAAGGGGGCAAACTCGCCGCTCTCGCGGTTTGCGCTGTCGATATTGTTGGCTATGGCGATAAAGCGGACATTCTTTTCCCTGAAAAAGACTTCGGTGTAAAAGCCCGTTTGCAGATAGTCGCGGCCTATCCGCGACATATCTTTGGAAATGACGGTTCCGACATTTCCTTTTTCGATTTCCTCAATCAGCTTTTTCCAGTCGGGCCTGTCAAAGTTGCCGCCCGAATAACCGTCATCAGANNCAATGTTAAAAAAGCCGTTTTGCGCGGCGTACTTTTCCAACATTGCCTTTTGATTTACGATTGATAAGCTGTCCCCGATGGATTCATCATCACGGCTCAACCGGGAATACAAAGCCGTGATTTTTTCGTTGCCTGTCTGCCTGTTCATGGATTGCTCCTNNAGGCAAACGGCTCATTTGCAGTACCCATATTATACCGCGAACGGGGCGCTTTTTCAACCCCCCGACGCAAATATTTTTCCTGCTCATGGCTTTGCCGCCTCGTTTTTTACAAGGCTCAATATTTTATCGTTCATTGTTTCACGGCTTGTCTTGCTGAAATGAACGGATACACGGTAGTTGGTGGACCCGATACGCTTTGTGAATACGCTGCTTTCACACGGTGGTTTTGCTTTGGATGGGATAAGATTTGGATTGATACCATTCATGTTATCGGTAATAATCATCCTTTCTGCGGGCATTGCTGCCCCTGTGGATTTTGGAAAGCCATTGCCGGGGGCTTTGGCTTTGATTTGTTTTTCCCGCTTTCATCCCGGCCCCGTTCCTGCGTCCTGCCTTGGTTGGCATTAGGCGCGTTTTCCCGNNTTATGGGTTTTATGTTTTTCCCGCCTGTAAATATTATCGCATATTTTATTGACTAAACAAGCGGTTTGAGCTATCATACAAGTAACCGTTTAATCATTAAAATATAATTCCTGTTAGAAAGGAGTGAAATGATATTGGTGGAGTATGATTTTTCAAAACAGGAGCGCGGATTTGGCAAAATCGTCTTTGCGCTCACCCTTGACCGCAAAAAAATGACGGA
>DOWI01000404.1:0-346 GCA_003519645.1 Oscillospiraceae bacterium | reverse complement strand
GAATGGAATGGAACAGAAATGCCATGACGCTGCGGGAAAGCTATAGCAAAGCAATTCCGCTTGAAGCTGCGCGGTGGAAGATGGCTGCGCCTGTGGCTGATTTTCTGCGGGGGAAATACAAAAGCGGCGAACTGGCAGACAACCGTTGTCCGTCCGCGCTGTTCGCCGCCGTGAAAACGTGGGAAAAATATCTGACTTGCTACAATCTCAATCACGGTGCGGATATGCTCATAAGGCAGCTGTCCGCATTGTACCGCCCGTTCTTCCTGTACGGCGGTAACAGGCCGTGGCAGGAAGAAGCAACCGCCGCCCTGTCAAAGGTGTTGCGTGAGGAAGAAGCGGCGGG
>DOWI01000450.1:2136-3295 GCA_003519645.1 Oscillospiraceae bacterium | reverse complement strand
GGTGTGATGCCGCGTTCGATACACTGTCTAACGGTAGAGATCTCAAGAAGATGCGCAATATAGAAGTCGACAATGTTAGAAATTGGCGCGATGGGCGTATCCAGACCCGGCACGGTGACAACAGCGTCGCCCACAGGGTTGTAGTCATCAATACTGACATCTGCGTAATCATACAGGTTTGTCTTGTTGGGATGACGGATAAAGTGGTCGGCGGGCATTTCATCCTGCCAGTAGGCACTGGAAACAGCAATGATCTTCACGCCGTTTTTCTTAGCTTCCATGGCTGCATCGATGGTCGCGGGATTGATACCGATGTTGTGGAAGATGATGAGAACATCGTCTTTTTTCAGCTCGTAGTATTTCACGATAGCGGAACCAAAATTGACGGTGCGCTCTAATTCGAGATACTTTCTCGCCTGGTTGAAAACCGACAAACCGGTTTCCATAATCGGATTGATGCTTGCCAATCCGCCGGCGCGGAANNAGCCCACGGGCAAGGTGGTGTGTCCGCCGCCGCCGTACACATTGATGAGACGGTCGTTCTGAATGGCGTCCGCCATCAAGGATGCCGCTTTCTCAATATTCGACAGCTGTTTCTCGTTAATTTCCTGAAGGTTTTTCAGGATACTGTTGCAGTAACCGAAATCATTAAACATGATTACTTACCCTTCCCCATGACACGATTGTAGTTTCTACCGATGTTATCCCACAGCTCTATAGGATCCTTGGCAGCGACAACGGTGCCGTAGCCTCCGCGGTATGTCCAGGTGGCCAGTCGGTCGGTACCCAGTTCTTCGTACATATCCACAACCTTGTCGATCTGGGCAAAATCTGCAGGGCGGTTGTTGTAGCCCATCAACCAACGTTCGGATTCTTTGCCGTACTTCTTGGCAAGAGCGACGGTTCTTTCGGTGATATCCCGGAAGAAGGCTTCCGGCAAGCTCCAGTCGATAATGGTGGTGGAGAAAACGTCGAAGTAGGGGCAGGAGGCGACCATATCCCAGTTGTCATATCCACGCAGCTCAGTGACATAATAGGTATTCTTGGTAGCGTGGACACAGCAGGTGATTTCCAGCTTCGGGTTGAACTCTTTCAGCGCCTTGGAAACATCCGTAAGGGTGAAGAGCGCTTCCCGCCAGCGGAACTGTTTCACATCGTT
>DOWI01000450.1:0-2067 GCA_003519645.1 Oscillospiraceae bacterium | reverse complement strand
TCTCGCGAGTTTCATGCAGATGTTTCTGAAATAATCGCGGAATGAGTTGGTATTAAAGCAAGCAGCGTTCAGGACTTCCCCTGTATACGCAGATACTTGTCTGTGGTGTACGTTGTTCTGCAGGAACAGGCTTACCTGCTCACCACCGAAGTATTTACCGATGCCCCAGGGATCAGCAATGACCCTCAATCCGAGGTTATGGGCAGATTTTACAATGTTGTTGATGCTTGGAAACCAGAAATCCATATCAAATTCTGTAATAGCTAAAATGACCGTATCACAGCCGTGTTCTTTCATTTCTTCGAAGTCTTTTACAGCATGTTCAACATAGTTTAAGCCGTAATAGCTTACTGCAGTGTGTTTTATTGACATTCTATCCCTTCTTTCTTAATTGAATTATAACAATATGCGTTATTATTATTAACCTAAATATCAATCAAAAAGGTTTAATATTCAGAACAACTTTACATATATTTACTTTGTTGCTATAATAATTTTTGAAGGGGTGATTTTATGCAGTTCCTGGAAAGCGATTTTACGGTTAAGATCCTGTCTGTCCAGCGCTTAGCGTGGGGTAAAAATGATAAACTTAAAGTGATGGCCCGCCCTTATAGTGCTTTGTCGGTGCGCATAAAAGGGAACTCCGATTTTTTTGATAATAAACACCAGCCTATTCATTTAGAGAATAACGATATGTTGTTTATGCCCGCCGGTTTATCCTACGAAACCAGAAATGGCGAAGAAGAGATCCTTGTGGTCCATTTTGAAATTACGGGCAAGAACCAGGATTACTACGAAGTGNNGTGTTACGACCCCCTCATCCCGAAACCTATTTGAATCTGTTTTATTCCCTATATGAGGAATGGACCACCCATAGACAAGCATACTATTTGAAATCCATGTCCATTTTCTATCGCATACTGGCCCATCTCCAGGGACAATTCTCTTTCCAATGCGACCATCATCACTATTCCAAGATCAGCGAATCCATCAAATACCTCCATGAACATTTCACCGATACCAACATCAATGTTTCTCGCCTGTGTTCCATCTCCAACATCAGCGACACTTATTACCGAAAGCTGTTTATGGAACTATACGACGTGACGCCTTTGAAATACATCACGGATCTGCGCATAAAATACGCTGTGGAGTTGCTGGAGACCGGCTATTACACCATCGAGGAAGTCGCCGAAAAATGCGGGTTTGAAGACCCCAAATATTTCAGCTCTGTATTTAAAAAGGTTATGGGGCATCCCCCATCGTCATTTAAACGAAATTATCAAAGATAGCGCTTCAACCAAAGCTACTCGCTACAACAAAATCACACAAAAAAGGCTGTCCAACCTTTCGGTTGGACAGCCTTTTACAATACGGTTATGCCATTTCGATATGATAGGTGAGGTTGCGGTTTCTGTGTTCATTCTTGTCGATACCGAACACGGTCTTGCCATCCACAAAGCTGAAGGGGATCTCCTCGCCGTCTAGGGTGACCTTTTTCGCTTTATTGAAGATCACCACGTCAAAACCGGTAACATCGCCCATGGGGGAAACTTCCGGATAAGAGGGTAATGTTCTCGCATCCGCGTTATGGGGCAGGGCGTTTTCGCCTTTGTTTCTGCCGCGGAAGCTGCCGCGGCGCTTTTGCAGCGTCAGATCAAAGCGGGAGCCTTCCGTATTCTCCATGGTGATAAGGGTCGTGGCTTTACCACCTTCCCTATAATCGTAGGTGATGCCGTCATCCTCATGCAGCACAAAGGAGGCGTCTGCCCCGGGATACACGTTGATGTGATAAGTCTCCGGGATCTTTTCTTCAATATATCGTTGATAGTCGTTGGTGCAGAACACGCTACCCGCTTTGACGAACAAGCCGCCGCCTCTGCCTTCNNGTATTTAAAGGATTGATCGCCTTCGTATTCCACGCCGGTGAAATAGTCAAGCCATTTGCCTTCGGGCAAGGTCATGTTCATATTAAACGCCGTCACCAACATACTGTCGCCCAACATATATTGGTTTTTAATGTTGTCATATTCCGGACGATCAGGATACATCAGCGACAAGGAACGA
>DOWI01000234.1:916-4061 GCA_003519645.1 Oscillospiraceae bacterium | reverse complement strand
CCAACATTAATTTTACACTAAGAAGTCGAAAAAAAAGATAAGATTTGTTGATAAGCAGTTATTTTCAGAGAAGAGTGAAACAAAAAATGAGAAGAGAAGAACACAAAAACAAACGACAATTTCCGATAGAAAATTGTCGTTTGTTTTTGTAAAGATGCAACGAAAAAGATGCAAGTGATTTTAGGGGATTATGCTCATAGCCAATGGTTTTGGCTCGTGTGTTTTTTACGGGAAGCATGTCTGAAACATATTGATATGTGCGTGTGTCAACTTTTTCAAACTCCAAATTACTGCTTTTGATAATTGGCATATCTTCATCAAGATATAGATTGATAGTTAAATTCGAAAAATCCTTCCACATAACATTATAATCAGGGTAACTGGTTCTGATATTGAAATTACTCAAGTTACTGAAGATAAAAGCGTTATTCACAACCGTGGAGTGCTGCAAATAACCGACGTATCATTGGATGGTGCAACGCACGGTATTTACAACGAGGGCGGTGCTGTGACGGCAAAAGATATATCTATTATTAACCCAATAAGCAACGGAATTTATAATAACGGCGGAGAGTTCACTGCCGACAACCTTACTATAGATAAGACCGGTCAATATGGTATAAGCAACGTTGGAGTCTTTACAGGTAAGGGTACGGTAACAATAAAAAATACAGGCTCGTCAAGTATATTTCGGCAGCATCTGGTTGATGCTGCTTTTCCTTTTGAAGGCTAAAATGATAACGTACATAAAAGGCAATGACTTACCTTTTACTATGAATTAATCATGTGAAACTTAAAATCCAAACGCAACCTGAAAAGGATAAGCTGCCCGAAGCAGAAATTCTTATTAATACAAGAAAAGGAGTAACACTCGGTTACTCCAAAACTCAAAAGGTGTCTTAATGAGTGATGGGATTTGGAAATGCTTATACATTCTCAAATCCCATATAGAATCCCGGGCGGATAATAGAATCCGCCCCTACCGGTATTGGAAACAACAAGGTACACGCCGTAAGGAGTGCGTCTTAAACCGCTGAAATACTCATGTCAGACAATCTTATTTTCTCTTTTTAATCATACGCATAATGATATAAACAGCAGCACCGACAGCCAAAGCCGAGGCAACAACCATTTGAATTATCATCTCGATTTCTAAGGTTTCCTTTAGAAAGGACTGAACGATAATGACCACATCATAAATCGCTGCGGCGGCAAAGATAACCAGCGGCAAAGAGGAAAACAAGCCTTTTAGGTTAACGGTGCTGTCTGGGGGGACACGCTTTGCCTGGACAAAAAACAACAGAGCAAGGAGGGCAGCGCCAACTGTTACTGTCAGAAACAACGGCCAGTTGACGGCAAAAATCTGAGTGACATCAAATTCCTCAGTTTTGGGGTTTTGGAGTTTGGTGAATACCATTGCAACATCAATAACAGCAGTGGCGGCAAGAATCACCTTTGCAATGCCTGATAGCAGGATGGCAAGATCGGGCGCTTTTTCCCTTACCGCTGCACGGGTGATTTGTTCACCGCGTATGTCCAAAAGCCGAGACAGTGCAACCGCGCCAACTAAGGTGATAAGCGTTTCGGGTATCATATAGGAGTTATATACAATAGAGAAAAATAATGCGTCGGTGGTAGGTATTGACAACCCCGCCCATACTGTGGAGCCGGTTATAATATGAGCAACATAACGAAGGAAACAGACAACCACGGTACCGATTGCAAGCCCGGTTGTCTGATTTTTTATGTTGCGGAACAATCCGGCTAGCCCTAATACCGTAAAGGCAAAGACATAGTCAATTACAATAATTGCCACCACAGCAATAACCGATGTTGCATAGGATAGATTGGACAGTCCCAAAAGCATTTGAAGCAGGCTGAATGCAAGGGCGGTAAGCAAGCCATGAACAGCACCACGCCGGTAGGCAATCAGAATGACGGGCAGCATGCTGAAGGCGGTTACGCCCCCGCCATAGGGCAGACTGATTATTTCAATCATGCTGAGTAGGGTTGCAAAGCTTAGCATAATGCCGCTTTCGGTAAGAAGGATAGATTTGTTTGACTTCATGGGTATATTTCCCCTTTCAAGGTGATTTCCCGGAATGCATAACAGTGAATTATGTATGAAGTAAAAAGGATATAAAAAAGCCCCCACGTTTGTGGAGGTTGTTCAGTAACAGAAAACACCGATTGGGTGTCTATGCTAAATGAAAACATCCCTCCGCCGGTATTATCCGGATCAGGTTAAGGGTTTAAAGCCTCATGCTTCCTCTCAGCCGGCCGATTCGCCAGCACCCCTTGTTGTTCATACAATGTTTAAGTTTGCAAATCCGATTACAAAAATTAATTATAATATACGAGATTTTAATAGATTTGTCAAGCGGGATGAATTGTGGTTGTAGTCGTCGGTATTATTCCGGCTTTAATTAGATTCTCCTCATGCTCCTCTAATGTAACGGCGAAGTAAAACTTGCCTTTTTTANNTTGACAAAGAAGTAATAATCGGTATCAGCCGGATTCACCGCCGCGCTTAACGCATTGGCGCCGGGATTGCAAATCGGCCCTTGGGGCAAGCCGATACACTTGTATGTATTGTAATCACTATTATAGCGATTCTTATCCTCTTTAAGGTTGGGTTTCACGTAATACTCGATATAGTGGATGGTGGAATCGGCATCCAATCTCCATGTTGTTTCTTTTAACCGGTTGTGAAAAACCGAGGACACCTTTCTCATGTCTTCATACTTTGCGGCTTCCTTTTCAATAATTGAAGCCAATGTAATGATTTGGTCCGTGCTAATACCCGAATACGTATAGATTTTTCCGATGTTTGCTTCGGCGGCGCGCAGCATCTTTCCAATTGCGTCCTGTGGCATCATATTAATATAAAAATCGTATGTATCGGGAAACAGATAGCCTTCCAGTCGAAAGGGGCGGTTTTCAGTCGATGGCAGAGCCCTGATCAAGGAATAGCGGTTCAAGTCGAAGGGATATTCATTTACCATTTTCAGAAACTCGGATTTCTTGCACACCTTGTTTTTCTCAAGACGATCTCCGATTTGGGAGACAGAAAAACCCTCAGGAATGGTTACGCGGACAATTCTGGATTTTGTGGTGGTTGTGGCGGCGGTCACTTTCGCCGATG
>DOWI01000234.1:0-813 GCA_003519645.1 Oscillospiraceae bacterium | reverse complement strand
ATAATATTTCCTTTCCTTACTGCATGTAGGGCAAGAGTAAAACCCTTGTTCTGCATTTTGTAAACCTGTAGCAAGCAATTGAATACTGCCTGTTAGAATCAACCTAATTATAATCGGGTTTTTCGGTTATATCAACTCCTGAATTTTTCTAAGTGTTATCACAAATCAACCCCCGAAGAGATGCTTTTGCTCTTCGGGGGGGGCTAGGTTGAAAGATTCCTATTTAACAAACGGTATTTATTAATAAAATCAACTAATTGACACAAGATGACAAAGATGTGCAATGCCGGGGATACTTTCGCCCTGCTGGGATGAAGTCGGTGACATCAAGGCACCTGTGGCGACAAATAAAACATTTTTCAGCTCCCCCGCCTCCATCTTGCCTAAAATATAGGAGCACAGCACGGCTGCCGAACAGCCGCAGCCGGAACCGCCTGCATGAACATCCTGTTTACTTCTGTCATAGATTAAAAGACCGCAATCGGTGTAATTTGCGTTAAGCGGAAAGCCCTTTCGCTCCATCAGTTGGCGCAGCAGATCAGCACCGACTGAGCCAAGATCGCCGGTTATGATTAAATCAAAATCATTGGGCTTAGACTGGGTATCCTTAAAATAAGCCGTAAGTGTATCGGCGGCGGCGGGTGCCATTGCTGCTGACATATTGTTGGTGTCGTTGATTCCAAGATCGGTTATACATCCGATGGTTACATCAGCAATACGTACGCCGCTTCCGCCGAGGCCAACAATTGCCGAACCTGCGCCCGTAACAGTCCACTGTGCGGTGGGAGGACGCTGACCACCGTATTCCAGCGG
>DOWI01000379.1 GCA_003519645.1 Oscillospiraceae bacterium | reverse complement strand
GTCATCAGAAACCGCAACAGCAAATGATTTTTTCAGCTCTTGAAAGTTGGTTAGTTCAGTTCCGCCAAGGGATTTTGTAACAGCCGCAACCGGGTATAAGCGGGCGGGCGCAGATTTTGACCTTGTTAATATATCCTTGATTATCTCGGGTTTATCACACACGGGTGTTGTATTCGGCATACACGCAATCGAAGTTACACCGCCCGCGGCGGCGGCACAACACCCTGACTCAATATCTTCCTTTTGGGTTTGTCCGGGATCACGCAGATGCACATGCATATCAACAAGACCGGGTGCGCATACCAACCCGACCGCTTGAATTATTTCTGCATCCTCAACCTTCAGATTAGGAGCAAGCTTTGCAATCCTGCCGTCTATTATCAATAAATCCAGAATATCATCAAGACCGTTTGCAGGGTCTATTACCTTTGCTCCTTTAATCAGCAGCTTATCCATCCGTTCACTTCCTTATCAGAACATAGCGGTAACAGTACAATATTTTGGTTTTTAATTATAACATGAAAGGTGATTTTATGACAACCTATTTATGTAAATGGTGAGCCAGACTATTCTGTGAATATGTGTTTCGCATCTCCGTTTGAAAATCTTGCGGAAAATATTTGCTTATGATATCATTATTAGTACAAATAATAAAATAATACGGTAGTCATACCGAAAGTCGAGGTAATATCATGGCGGATACAGGAACACAAAAGCAGCTTGCAAAAACCTATGAACCGGGCGAGGTGGAAGAGCAGATCTACCGTTTTTGGGAAGAGGGTGGCTATTTTCATGCTGAACCTCACGGGATAAGCTCTGCAAAGCCCGACCCGGATAAAAAGTCATATACAATTGTTATACCTCCCCCCAACATTACCGGTCAGCTTCACATGGGGCACGCCCTTGACAATACTTTGCAGGATATCCTGATTCGCTGGAGACGGATGCAGGGATTTGAAGCGCTGTGGATGCCCGGCACCGACCATGCTTCCATTGCAACAGAGGCCAAGATCGTTGAGGCAATGGCGAAAGAGGGCGTTAGCAAAGAGGATATCGGCCGTGACGATTTTCTTGAACGTGCATGGGCATGGAAGGAAAACTACGGCAGCCGTATCATCAACCAACTTAAAAAATTGGGTTCCTCCTGCGATTGGGAGCGGGAACGCTTTACGTTGGATGAGGGATGTTCGCGTGCTGTACGTGAAGTGTTTGTGCGCCTGTATGAAAAGGGGCTAATTTATCGCGGGGAGCGGAT
Source organism: Oscillospiraceae bacterium (assembly GCA_003519645.1). Next base: position 2,930 of record DOWI01000379.1, on the reverse strand, counting down.
TATTAACTGGTGTACCCATTGTCACACATCTATTTCCGATGCCGAGGTGGAGTTTGAGGAAAAGGATGCGGCATTCTATCATTTGCGTTATCCGCTGGCGGACGGCTCCGGGTATCTAGAGCTTGCAACAACCCGCCCCGAAACCATGCTGGGCGATACCGCTGTTGCTGTTCACCCCGATGATGAGAGGTATGCTTCTTTCATTGGCAAGAATGTGATTCTTCCGATCGTAAACAAAGAAATCCCCGTGGTTGCCGATTCCTATGTTGAGATGGACTTTGGTACGGGCGTAGTAAAGATTACACCTGCCCATGATCCAAATGACTTTGAGGTTGGGCTGCGGCATGATCTGCCTGTTGTCACCGTCGTAGACGAAAGCGGTATTATGAATGAGCTCGCCGGCAAGTATCAGGGCATGACCATAATGGAATGCCGCAAGGCGATTGTCAAAGACCTTGAGGAGCAGGGATTACTTGTCAAAACCGAGCCAATGAAGCACAATGTTGGTTCATGCTATCGCTGTCGGACTGTAATCGAACCGCGGGTTTCTTTGCAGTGGTTTGTGAAAATGCAACCGCTGGCCGAGCCTGCAATCCAAGCAGTGAGGAAAGGCGACACCCGTTTTGTACCTGAGCGGTTTGACAAGATTTATTTCCACTGGCTTGAGAATATACGCGATTGGTGTATATCTCGTCAATTGTGGTGGGGGCATCGAATTCCCGCATGGTATTGCGCCGACTGCGGTGAAGCGATTGTATGCCGAGAGGAACCGTTGGCCTGCACGAAGTGCGGCAGCACACACCTGCATCAGGACGAGGATACGCTTGACACCTGGTTTTCATCTGCTTTATGGCCGTTTTCGACCATGGGCTGGCCGGACAAGACGCCTGAGCTGGAATACTTCTATCCCACAAATACATTGGTTACCGGATATGACATCATCTTTTTCTGGGTTGTCCGTATGATGTTCTCAGGGATTGAGCATACGGGTAAAGTACCGTTTGACACCGTGTTTATCCACGGTCTTGTAAGAGATGCCCAGGGGCGTAAAATGTCCAAATCACTGGGGAACGGCATTGATCCAATTGAAATCATAGAGAAATATGGTGCGGATGCCCTTCGCTTTACCCTGGCAACCGGCAACAGCCCCGGAAATGACATGCGTTTCACTGATGAGAAAGTGGAAGCATCGCGCAACTTTGCCAATAAGATATGGAATGCAGCGCGGTTTATACTCATGAATATCGGGGATCATACTGTGGAACTCCGGTTGCCGGAAACACTCGAACTTGAAGACAAATGGATCATTTCGCGCTTTAATTCGCTGGTCGCCGAAGTTACAGAAAATCTTGAGAAATTCGAGCTTGGTATTGCAGTGCAAAAGCTATATGACTTCATCTGGGATAATTTCTGCGACTGGTATATCGAGCTTTGCAAGACACGTCTGCAGGGAGATAATGCCGGGGAGGATCGTCAGGTTTTGGTTCATGTCATGACCGGCATGCTGAAACTTCTGCATCCGTTTATGCCGTTTATTACCGAAGAGATCTGGCAGACAATCCCCCATGAGGGCGAGACCATGATGAAATCCGCATGGCCGGTGTATGATGAGTCTCTGCACTTCCCATCCGAGGAAAAGGAAATGGAGCGTATTATGGACGCCATCCGCGCCATTCGGAACCGCCGCGCTGAAATGAATGTTCCGCCGTCCAGTGAAGCCCCTGTATATATCGAAACTGCGTTCAAATCAACATTCGAGCGGGGAACAATTTTCTTTGAGCGGCTTGCATGGGCATCGTCGGTCAATGTAGGAGAGCACTTCGCTTTGGAGGATGCAATCAGCATTGTTACCGCCGACGCGACCATAAAAATTCCGATGGATGAGCTGGTGGACAAGAAAGCCGAAGCCGCCCGCCTGACAAGGGAAAAAGAGAGCGTACAAAAACAGCTGGACGGCGTGATGGCAAGGCTGAACAACCAAGCATTCACATCTAAAGCACCAGCCAACGTAGTCGAGACTGCACGCGAAAATGCTGCCAGGCTGAAAGAAAAGCTGACACTGTTGGAACAAAGTTTAGCTGCATTACTAAATTAATCAATCATCTGTTGCTTTTAAGTTTTTGGCATGGAAATCTACCATAAATTATATGGGTACAATCTACTTGACAATTAAAATGAACAGTGATAGCATGGACTCAATAAGAAAAAACATTGATGGGGAAGGCTTTCGCAACGCCCGACAAGAGAGCGCCGCCGATTCTTTTAATGAAGACAGGCTGAGAGCGGCGCAGGGATGAACGAAAACGCTACCGCCCCGGAGTGCGCACCGAAAGGCTGGATGGTTTGACCTGAACGCAAAAGGTGTGCCGGTTCGACACCGTTATATGTCGCTTCAAAGGTGAAGCTGTTATTTTTCAGAGTTTCGCGAAGGAAGGGTGGAACCACGCGGCGGCTATATCGCCCCGTCCCTTTATGGGACGGGGCTTTTTGTATTTAACCGATTTGAAAGGAATGATTTTATGCTGAACATTACATTAAAAGGCGGCGATATCCGAGAGCGGGCGAAAAACACCACATTGGATTCGCTCTGCCGTGATATTTCGATGGGACTGTATAGATCGGCTTGCGCCGCCAAGGTTGACGGCAAGGTTGTAGATCTGCGTACACCGCTCACAGCGGATTGCACAGTTGAAATTTTGACTTTCGACAGTGTTGACGGGAAAAAAGCATTTTGGCACACGGCATCCCACATCATGGCGCAGGCGGTGAAGCGCCTGTATCCCGACACCATGCTTGCAATCGGTCCGGCGATTGACAGTGGTTTTTATTATGATTTTGATACGGTTGTGCCTTTTACGGTCGATGATCTGGCTAAAATTGAAGCCGAGATGAAGAAGATTGTCAAGGAGTCATTGGTGCTCGAGTGTTTT
>DOWI01000050.1:4775-5733 GCA_003519645.1 Oscillospiraceae bacterium | reverse complement strand
GAGCGGTAAATCTTGCAACCGGCATGGCGGCAGTCGCCGTGGCTTTTGTTCTGCCGGATATTTTCAATATCCTGGTGCTGGCCTACTCGTTCTGGTCTCCGCTGATCCTGGTTCCGCTGGCAGCCGCCATGCTGGGGGTGAAATCCAACGGACGCGCCTTCCGGTACGCTTTGCTGACAGGGCTTTTCTCTTGCCTTGTTTGGAATTATGTTCTGCACAAGCCCCTCAATATTGATGGCGCTGTTGTTGGTATTTTATGCAACCTGCTTGTGTTCACCGCCTGTACGCGGAGCTATCAGAAATATCGGGTACAGCGGGTTATCATGTGCAGGCAAAAGTAAGCAAAGGAGAGAATTCCATGCCCTATAACCGCGCGAAAGCCGTCGCCTACGCACACCGCTGGGCATTTGGCCGAAATCCTGCATACGGTGACTTTTCAAAAATGGGGGGCGACTGCACCAACTTTATTTCCCAGTGTATTCATGCAGGCGGAGCCGCAATGAATTATACACCCAACACAGGCTGGTACTACAACAGCTTGAACAGCCGTGCGCCGGCGTGGACCGGTGTTGAGTTTCTATACCGTTTCTTGTTGAATAACCGCGGAAAAGGGCCGTATGCCACAAAAGCATCTGCGGGTGAAATGCATCCCGGTGATGTGGTTCAGCTTTCATTTGACGGAGGAAATCGCTTTGGTCACAGCCTGTTTGTCGTGAAAACAGGTGATCCGCCCAAAAATAGTAATATTCTGATTGCCACCCATACATTTGACAGCGACAACCGTCGGCTTGACAGCTGGGAGGATGTCGTTTATCGCTACCTGCATATTATGGGAACACGTTAACTCGAAGGAATGCTGTCCTCAGCGTTCCTTCTTTATTGGTGCTTTAGCGTGAAATACTCCCCCGGCTATGCCGGGGGAGGGAGTAGCTTTAGCTATGCCTTCTTTTCGCTCATG
>DOWI01000050.1:0-4699 GCA_003519645.1 Oscillospiraceae bacterium | reverse complement strand
GCAAGTGGTGTAGTTGAAATAACTTTTAGTGCGTCTTGAGATGCTTGCCGGCAATACGCCCTTCTAGGGCTAGGGCTTACCACGGTGAGGCGCGTGGTTTTGATTACAATTCCCTCCATAATGGACAAAGTGTTTGTAAAGTGGTAAATTAAGTTGAAAGAAACCTCTTCCGATTATATTATAAATGCAGGGTAAGTCAGGGGCACTAAAAGTGTCCATGCTCATACGTGTTACTTCACAATATTTGCTCTGATTCCATCGTATGCTACCACCGTATTGCCGAAAATTTGGCGGGCAGAATCCAGTTGTTCATCCGGGTTGGTCAGTGCAGGGCTGAAGTGGGTAAGCCACAGCAGACCGACATCGGCCTGTTTGGCGATCTTGGCACTGTCCGAAAATAGCATATGCATTTTATCGGTCATCTTTCGGCGCATTTCTTCCTTGCCATACATGCCCTCGCTTATTAGCAGATCGGCACCCGAGGCAAACTCCACAAGAGCCTCAATCGGAAGGGTATCGGTGGAGTAGCATATCTTTATAGGCGCTCTCTGCCCGTCCAGCACCGTCTCCGGTTTAATCAGCTGTCCGTTATACATTACCGAATTGCCATCATGTAAGGTTTTGTACAACGTTTTGGGAATGCCGAGCACCGCTGCCTTTTGAGGATTGAATATCGGCTTGCGGCTGTATAAGACGCTGTAACCGAAACAGGGAATACGGTGATTTAGCGGCAGCCAGGATATCTTAATATTATTTATATGCCACTCCCCGCCGTGGCTGCTGTCCTTTTCCAAAATCTCCAGCGGAAACGGGAGGGCAGGGGCGATGCAGGTTAGTGAGGTTACGATGCTGTTTAGTCCCTCCGGCCCGATTATGGTCAAAGGGCTTGTCTTGCCGCTGTTGCCCAGCGTCAGCAAAAGCCCGGGCAATCCCGCAATATGATCGGCGTGAAAATGTGTAATCAGCAGGGTATCAAGCCGGCTTAGCCTGCAGCCTGCTTCTTTTAGTGCAATCTGGGTGCCTTCCCCGCAGTCAATCAGAACTGCACACCCCTGCTGCTCAATCCAGCAGCAGGTAAGCCATCGATCGGGAAGCGGTACCATTCCGCCTGTTCCCGGCAGACAAACCTCCGTCATGCCAACCGCCTCCTTATAATACGTCAGTCAAAACCTTGGAGAGCAAGAGTAATCCCTTGCCCTACATTTTGATTCAGTAAAACTGTAGGGATAGGGCTCTGCTCTATCCTATACGCTTGCTTTATTTTTGAAAGGATTTTCTGTAATGAACAAGATTTTAAAAGCCGCTGTATGTGTATTAAACTCAAAATATATTCATTCGTCTCTTGCACCGTGGTGCCTTGTTGCGGGGATTGATACATGGTGCGGCAGCCAGATTGAAACCGTGGTGGTGGAAGGCACCATCAATGAAAACACCGAAAAAATTGTGCCGCGGATTCTGTCCGCAAAACCCGATGCAATCGGATTTTGCTGTTATATCTGGAATATCGATGCCGTCAAACGGCTGATAAGGTCGGTAAAACAAAGGCTGCCTCGTTGTATCATTGTTCTGGGCGGCCCGGAAGTCAGCTTTAATGCAGAGGAAGTTTTGCAATCCCAGCCCGATGTGGATTTTATCATTGCAGGCGAGGGTGAAAAGCCGTTTGCACAGCTTTTAAATGCGATTTGCGAGGGTGGTTCAACCGGTGACATACCGGGATTGTGCTTCAAGCAGGGGGATAAAATCATCACATCGCCGCCGCATTTGACGAGGGAAGAGCCGCCGAGCCCATATACACAGAAATATCTCGATGCCCTCGACGGGCGAATCGCCTATCTGGAAACAAGCAGGGGCTGCCCCTATTCCTGTGCATTCTGCCTTTCGGGAAGATGCGGGAATGTGCGATACTATGATGTCGAGCGGGCAAAAAGCGAGCTGCTGTTGCTTGCAAACAGCGGGGCGAAAACCGTCAAGCTTGTGGACAGAACCTTCAACGCCAACCCCAAACGGGCGGCAGTACTGTTCGGCTTTATCATTAATCATTATGGCAGAGATATTCCGAAAGGAGTCTGTTTTCACTTTGAAATTGCCGGTGATATCCTTGATGATGCCATGATTGATTTGCTGCGGACAGCCCCTGTGGGGGCAATCCAATTTGAAATTGGGCTCCAGAGCTTTCACACAAAAACACTGGATGCAATCAACCGAAAAACCAATATCCAGCGGCTTGTCCGGAACATAAAGCGTCTTGTAGAATGCGGAAATATGCATATCCATATTGACCTGATTGCCGGACTGCCCTATGAAGACTTTGACAGCTTTGCAAACAGCTTCAACATAGCATACAGTCTGCATCCCCATATGCTACAGCTGGGCTTTTTGAAGCTGCTGCACGGTTCGCCCATGCGCGAAAATCCTGAGTGCTTTCCTTGCAGGTTTTCACAAAGTCCCCCTTATGAAGTGATTGACACCCCGTGGATTACAAAGGAAGAGCTTGCCCGTCTTCATAACGTCGAGGATGCTCTGGATCGCCTTTACAACAGCGGACGGTTCAGGCGGACGCTTGGATATGTACTTCGGCAGACCAATTTGACTCCGTTTGAACTGTTTTATAATTTTGGGGAACACTGCACATCAAAGAATATCAATAGGATTTCACTGGACTCATATACGGGGCTGGTATACGACTGGTTCGGGGAGTTAAACTGTGTAGATAAAGCCATCCTGCGGGACACCATGTCGTGTGACCGGATTGCCACAAATTCAAGTGGAAGGCTGCCTGCTGTGCTGGATGTAAAGGATGACAGACTCAAAGCGGCGCTGAAGGCATTGAAAAAAACCCCGCAAACCTGCCCAAAAAGGGGAGTCAAGCGGGGGGCGGCCATTCTCTATACAGCAAATTGTCTGGTATACGCCGATTATGAAAATAAAAATCCTGTTATGGGCGAATATAGATTGCATAAATTACAACCCCATATCCTTTTAGATGAAACAGCAAGCATCAATGATGTTCACTGCTAAGGCGGCTCTTTGCAAATTCCCCGATCTTCTTATCCATTTTGGAAATATGTATTGTCAGCCAATCAATCATCATCTGGTTTGCGCCAAGAATGACCAATATATTGCCGCCGGATTCAGTAAAATCCTTCCGTAGTTTTTCAAGCTTTGCGATAAAAGTGGTATGCGCCCTTTTTTGCTCATCATACCCCGGATAGCGAATACTTAACATGTATTTTTCCTCATCCGCAAAGTGCTTTTTTGTGTAGTCATCAAGAAAACGAAGCAATTCGCCTATATATTCTTTTGCTTGCTTGTTTTTCCCGGCTTCAAAAAGCTTTTCGGCTTTTTCAAACAGCGCTTTATGCTGATTGTCAATTATCGATACACCCACCGATAAACTGGATGTCCATGGCATGGTATGATTCCTCCCAACAATTCAAGTTATATCCTATATTAGTCCATGTTCGTTGGACATTCAAGTAAAACCGAATATTTTCTACTATTAGTAAGCCAATTTGACTATAACGATCTGGCTTTATCAACCAGAAACAGGAAGAACACTTCAGAAGCGGTCTTCCTGCTCAATAAATTCTATCATTCTAAATTATGGTTAGTGTGCGATAGTGATAACCCAAATCTAAAGCCAGTATTATTAATTTATATTTGATTTGGAAAATCAGTCGTCGCAGCCGCAGTCGTCATCATGCTTATCGCCTTTACGACAATCGCAGTCTACATAGGTGTCGCCTACTTACACGGTTGCTCCGAAATCGACGGGTATATCTACACGAATTTTCTGACTGATGGTAAATTCGCAGGTGCCGTCTTTTTTACCGCGGCAGAAATCGCAGCAGGGTTTGATTTCCGGTTCTCCGCAGCATTTCACCTTAGCGGGGCCGGCAGATGAAAAGGGTACTACCTTTACAGGTAAGCAAACCGTCGCAGATTGGCTTCCTATCGCAGGACAGGTCTGGGATTCGTGCCGTACATTTTTAATATCAAAATCTTCTAGCATTATCTCACCTCTTTCTTCTGGTTAATATCATATTATGCAGTGACCGACGGTTTGTAGACAAGCATAACATAGATAAATATAAGCCGGTTTCAATGATTCGTATCAAATACAATAAGGGGGAATATGCAATGTGTGACGGTGACTATGGTATCTATGGCAAAGGCTTTGAGGGGTACTCACACTATATGCAGGCATTTGAGGAGTCGCAAAAAGGATCTTCAGGCGGCGGACCCCGAAAAAGCAATAATGGAAATAGCGACAATAGCGGATGTATTGTCGCCGCTGTATTGATGGTGCTGATCTATATAATAATAAAAACAATTATAGAAAATTCTTAATTGCTATTACTGTGAAGGAATAGGGTTTTCTAACTTTTCATTTGTAAAGGGATAGCGAAAAAGATGCCGATGAAACTGTTTTAAATCATAATCAAATGCCTCACAAGAAAGATGTATATTCGCCTCGAATATACTTATCCATTGCCTGATTTTCAAATTCCTTTTGCAGCATTTCGAGTTATTTGAGGGCAAGTTCTGATAGGTTCACGAGAGTAACTTTAAGGGAAGATAAGTTCCCTTAAACCCGCATGAAATAAGGCTTTCTAAGCCTAAATCCTTGATTTTACTGCACTCACGCTAAACCCCGATTTTCAGGGTTTTTGAGCCAAAGTGTAGAAAAAGTGTAGAA
>DOWI01000445.1 GCA_003519645.1 Oscillospiraceae bacterium | reverse complement strand
TTCATTTAACTTTACAATACGCTCTTTTGGGCGCGGAGTATATTGACTCTCCCAATCAGGTCCAAACAATTCTTCAGATTTTTTTTTAAGCCAGTCAACCTGAGTGGTTAACTGACCGACTTTCTTGTATAGGGTGTCTGTTTCGCGTTCCTTGTCCTTCAGCTCTGTTTTCAAATCTTCGGTTCTCTTATCATCAAACGCGGCAGCCGCATTTTTCAGAAACTCCGCTTTCCAGTTTCGAATTTGATTTGGGGCAATCTCATTTTCGGCGGCGATGACGTTTAATTCTTTCTCCCCACGTAACACTTCCAGTACAATTTTTGCCTTNNTATCAGGTTCATTATCTTTAGACCACTTGTTTGTCGAGTTTCGACCATTATATTGTACGTTGTACTATTGTCAGTATTATTCTAAAAGATCTGTACTTTTGCGTTGTTATTGTTTGCGCTCAACTGGTCAACCTGATAATTCCCGGCGATAGATCTCATTAACCCAATGTCGTACGTGTTTTTGGTTCCACTCCAATAGTTGCCCACAAAAATCATGGAACCACTGTATACAATGATGCCGGTCTGTGTCTCTTCAATGTGGTTGTTATTTATGGTTCCCTGAACCCCCGAGGCGACCGCGATCCCTTGGACGAGCGAATGGATATAGTTACTATCGACGATAATTCCGGTTCTGTTATCATCCAGTAAAATTCCCCGATTGACAACGTTGGGATTCGGAGGACCGTAAATATCGTTATTGCGCAGCACTGCACCGTTGGCCGCAGCTTCAATAAATACGCCCAGATAAGCGATATCACTTGTAAAATTTAAATTTTCAACGGTGACATCGCGGCCTGTAATGAGCATGGGAGTTATCTGTGCTTTCATCAACAGCTTATTTCCCGGTTTTCCGGAAAGCGAAATACCGTTTTTATTAACGGTGATTTGAGATGTGATTGGGTAATCGCCGGACATAATAAAAACATTCCCGCCCGGACAGACAGCGGCGATACCATCCGGAATTGTTCCAAATGGTGCGGCCATGCTGCCGTCTCCGCCTGTTGCGCCCGCCTGGACATACACAGAGTTAGGGTTCACTGTTTTCTGCGCCAGTACAACTTGATAATTCAGCAACTGCTGCAAATAATCCGTGGTGAGATACCCCAGATCCGGCTTATTTACAAGCAAACCAAACAGAACGTGAGATTGCGCCCATTCATCCAGATCGTCGTAGACGGTCAAATCTAGTCCGAGTGCAGAAGCCCGAATGGCGGCGTCCATCTGAATCTTGTCCTGCGCGGCATTGACGTCCGCCAGTACCGGATCCGGTTTAACAGTTGGGCCGACTTTCAGAAGGAATATGGAAGCGCTTACGCTTTTTTGCGGCCCGCCCGCCTCATTGTTGAGGGTAACGGTGCTGCCGGAAACATTACTCAGGGTCAGCGAGTCGCCGCCGGCGGCATTAATCGCCGCAATGCCGGAGTTCTCGCCGGATGCGGTTCCGGAGAGGCTTTCCAGCAGTATTGCTTGATTTTGGAACAAGGGCAAACTGGTTCGCCATCTGCCCGGAAATGGTAAAACATGCGGCATATAGACCAGCTTTTTGTATCGTGAGGGATTCGGTGCCCATCTGATGGGTGATTTCATGAAGGGGGCCGTTGTGCTCCAGCGGAACGGGAGCGCCGTCCTGGATTTGCTGATTTCCGGTGTTATAAATAAATCCATAAGGCGATTCGGTCGCGACCGGTGCGCTCGAATAGGCTAGAATCAGTCTCGGAAAATAAGGTTCATAGCCGATTTTGTCCGTGCCAAACTGAACGATGGAGACGCCGTCGGCGTTTGTCAGCGCAAGACCGTTGTTGGCATAAGTGCCGCTCAGCCAGTCGTTGACAAGCTCCGTAATGTCGATTTGAATGGAAGTATATAAATTGGAAGTTGAAATATCATATTGAGAAGCCGTCGCCGTAAAGGCGGGGCGGCTGTTGAATGTGACAGCCTTAGTTATCATAGGAATCGGTAACCCGATTGACCACAACCGGGCTTTGGGTTAAGCCGCTCTTGACGACAACCGCAAGTTGAAGCATGGCACTGACAACGTTCGTTGCCGGCAGGGACGACAGAGAGAGCTGCATTAGACCGATGCAGGTCCCAAAGCTGGGGTCAGTGCCCGTATAGAGCAGTGGGTAATAGGAAAGGTTTGCGTCCGGTTGCGTGGACGACACAAATGTGGTGTCCGACAGATTTACAGTAATGGTTGGCATAGTTTTCACTCCTTTTTGGTATATAATATATGCAGTCGGCGGAAGAAGCCCTAATACAACGTAAGCGTCAAATCAAACGGTCTCTTGGACAGTAAAAAAGAAAAGGCCCCAGCAGCACAGCGCCGGGGCCTTCAGTTTATGTAAAGTCGGAAAATTGAGATAAGGAAACCTTGAGTCAAAAAAATATATGAATCCTGTCACCGAAATAAAACATAAGATTGTCCAGAATCAAGCCCCAACTTCGAATGGGCATCGTTCATTTGTCTCCGTATTCATTGTAGCAGGAGAAAGAATTTGACAATAATTGGAAATTTTATTGCAATGTTAGAATTTAGCAGCCTAAGCAGCGCAGACGGTATTCGCTGGGGTATTCTCCTGTATTGGATTTAAACACTCGACTGAAATAGGATGGGTCTGGATATCCAACATATTCACCAACCTGTTTGATTTCCATATTGGGTTCGTTTATCAATAATTGTTGCGCCGCAGCAACGCGCAACTTACTAATAAATTTAAGGGGAGTATCATGATTATATTTTTTAAAAACTTTTGTTAAATACTCCTGCGAAAATCCGAACTGTTCTGACAAACGGCTAAGTGAGATATCTGTTCGAAAGTTAGTCCGCAAATAGTTTACCACCAACTCATTAAGCTTTTCTGGAGAAAAGCCTCGTGTATCGATAGGACTGCAGTTTTGATGTTCAGCATCCAGACACAGAATTATTTTCTGCAGGGCTGTTTGCAATTCCTCTTTTTTGAGCGGTTTTAACAGGAAATCACTGACTCCATATTTCAGAGCTTCCTGTGCGTATTTAAAATCATCATACCCGCTTAAAATTACACATTTCACAGCCGGATACGATTCATAAAGGCAGCGCGCCAGCTGCAAGCCGTCCATGACCGGCATACGAATGTCTGTGATCACGAAATGAGGAAAGTTCGTTTTAACCAGGTTTAAAGCGGTTTGTCCGTCTCCGGTATCTCCAACGGATTCTACCGGCAAATCCAGAGATGCAACCTTTTTCAATACGTTATGCCGAATTAAAGGTTCATCTTCGGCAACTATGTATTTATAAGTCAATGTTTTTTCCATTATTCTCCTCTCCTTTCATTTGAATTGGTCCGCCAATCAAAAAAACTGTTTTGTCTTTCTGAGTGTTGTCAATATCAAAAATAGCATCCTTTCCATACTGCAACGTAAGCCTAAGGTAAACGTTTTTTAAGCCCATTCCTCCAATATGTGTATTATGCAGTTCTTTTGTGCGATCCATATGGGACAACTCCCAAAGGATGGAGTCACGCATTTGATCCGTCAAACTTCCTCCATTGTCCTCAATTCGAATCCGCCAATAATTTTTGTCAACTAATGCATAAAGATGCAGCCGCCAAGGAGGGGCGCTGTTAAACGCATATTTGAAGGCGTTTTCCACAACCGGCTGAACAATTAATTTGGGAATTAAAACTTCTTCCGCCTCCGGAAGGACTTCACAGGTATAGGAAAAAGCATTTCCAAACCGAATTTGCATACAATCAATGTACTTTCTTGTGCAAGCGATTTCTTCTTTCAAAGGCACAAGCGTACGTGTCGTATCTGCAATGTAACGAAAATAATCGCACAGCGCATTGCACATTTTCGTAATGGTGGCATCTTCTCCGTCTTCTGCCAAGATGCTGATACTGGACAGACTATTATACAGAAAATGCGGATTAATCAGGCTTTGGGTGGCACGTAAATTGGCACTGATTTCCTCTGACCGGGCTAAAAGCAGATTACGGGATGACTCTCGCAGCCGATCATACATGGTCAGGAACGAAGAACATAGGTCCGAAATCTCGGTAATGCTGCTGTCCGCCAAAGGAAGCGTAGGTTTGCTGTCGTCAAGCACACGGTTCATTGTCAGTTTCTTTGTTGCACGTGTCAACTTTAACAGAGGCTGCGTCATCTGCTTGGCAAATAAAAAGCAAATCAACATTGTCCCCAGAATAATGACAGCGGCCAGCAAAAAAAAAGCCCTGCGAAACACCGACAAAGACGTATAAACCGACTCCTTGGATTCTACCGCAATCACAGTCCACTCGTACTGCGGTACCGTGTCTTTGGTAATAATCTGGCTGGTATTACCGGTTTTCTGGACCATGTGGGTTGTTTCATCCTGAAAATGTTTCTGCTGTGTCAGCGTGAGATAGTTATCCTGTGCAGAAAACGCCGTATAGGGATAAACCAATTCCCCGCGTTCATTATAAACATATAAGTGCAAGCCTTCGTTTGCTTTTTCCATTTTGGTTGCCAGAGAAAATACGGTGTTGCAATCCTGTATTACTTCACATATTCCCTCCGACTTATCACCCCCGTTAAAAGAAAGACGCGCCATTGAAAGGAATTTATGTGCATTTCGATTTGGGCCGGACGCAGGGATATCCTGGTTAACGATTGGGACGCTAATATACTTGGAACCGTGCAGAGAAAGTACCGCATGATACCAGGGAATTTTGTCAAGATCTGTTTTCACAACGCCTTGCTGGTACCCGGATCCAACGCGCGTCCCGTCCATGGTATATAAATTTACCTGAGAAGCCGACTGATAGGGGCCTATTATGGCTGTAATTGTATCGTATATTGCTTTAATATTGTCCCACGACTGCAAGGTTTCCCTCTTGCTGACATTCTTTTTTCCCGTATATGCTGCAAAGCTGCTAAAATTTTTGCGAATCGCACTTGAGTATACCAAATTCAGTGAAATAGTGGACATGTTGTCCAGTTTGGTTTTTACCGAGTCACGAATTGACGCACAAATATTTGTTTGCTTAACAGCCACCTCTTTCTGTACATTTTGTCGGTTAAAACAGTAGATATACAAAAAAAGGAAAACCAAAACCAAAAGCATGAAATTTCCATAAACGAGAAACAACCGCGTGCGCTGAGAAATGCAATGCTTTTTTCGATGCTGCATAAAGACGCTCCTTCGGAGAACATTTTGCCCGGTTCCAATAGATTTTGTCCGCCAAGACACACTTCAAATAGCATTTTTCTTTGCTTTTGTACCGTTTGATCCTTTTCTGCAGCAGCTCGATACCTTGTAAGAACCGAACGATTCTTTTTCCAACCGGGCAAAACCTTTGACCACATTGATATCCGGTTCGGCGCTGGATTCCACTGGCTCCCTGGCCTTTCTCCAGACAATCGGGCGCAAATACGGCTGCGGTTTGCTGGAGCCGCCTTTGCCGTCATGATTCTCTTTTTTCTATGTCTATTTTACCATAAATTTTGCAAAAAGTCAGTATAGTATAATGTGGATTTCCCAACTGTTCAATCGGCTGCAATAGAGTTCAAAAATATGCAAGTGTTAGTTCAATTTTGTCTATTTCCAACAATTGAAATTAGACGTATTATATAAGAACCACAATAAAGCTGGTACTTACTACATTAAATTTTAGTAAATTTAGGAGGAAGCTATTATGAGTAGAAAAAGCAAACGTATTCTGTCCTTTGCTCTTGCGGTAACGATGACAGCAAGCCTTTTTACAGGGTGTAAAAGCAAAGAAAATACTTCCGGTCCCACCGCACAAAGCGGTAAAACTTCCGGTGTTACGCTGACGTTCGGATCCCATCAGTCCGGACTGCCGAATTCGGGAATTGTACAAAAACTGGCGGCGGATTTTGAAAAACAAACCGGCGTTAAAGTCGATTTTCAAATTTCTCCAGACGATCAGTGGCGCGATTTGATTAAAGTCAAACTGAACTCCGGAGAGGCGCCCGACATTATCTGTGCCGACTCCAATCCCTTGACACTGCCCTCAACAATTAATCCGGAAAGATATTGTGTTGATCTTTCCAGTGAATCCTGGGTCAGTCGGATGGACAAAGACGTTTTACCCTCCGTTTCCGTTAACAATAAAGTCTACGGCATCACTTTTCCCGGGAAAAAAATGTATTTCTTTATCTATAACAAAGATATTTTTCAAAAATGCGGGATTACCAAACTTCCAACCACTTATGCGGAGTTGAAAGGGGCTTGTGCTGCGATTAAAGCCAAAATGCCGAATATTACGCCAATCTATGAAGCAACTACGGATGGCTGGCATCAGGTTTTGCCGATCGCGGAGAACCCGGAAGTGTACCTGAAAAGCGATCCCAATTTGTATTCTGAATTAAACGCCAACAAGAAAGACTTAAAGGATATCCCTATGATGAAAACCATCTTAAATGAAGAAAAAGAAATGGCGAGTCTTGGATACTACGGCAAAGATTATCTCAGCAATGCGACTTCCAACGCACAGGAAGCTATGGCAAAGGGAAAAGCCGCCATGTATATTGCAGAGTCCGCCTTCCGCAACCAGGTAAAGACGGAATACCCCGATTGCAAGTATCAATACGGGATTTTTGTGCAGCCGTGGGGTGACAACCAGACGATTGGTGTAAATCCTGCCAGCAACGCCTATTTTATTAATAAAAGCAGCAAAAATGTAGATGCTTCCAAAAAGTTCTTTGACTTTTTGGCAAAGCCGGAAAATTTGCAGAAACGTTTGGACGGACAGCCTGATATTTCTGAAGTTTGTTGGCCTGAAATTAAAGGCAGATACAGCGCGGAAGACCAAAAATATATTAAGAGCCATAAAACCATACGTGTTTTTCAGGTCAGCGTAAATTATATTGACAATCAGTTTATGGACATTGGCAAAGACATTGAGTCCATGTTCACCGGATCCATGACACCGGATGACGTCATTAAAAGCGCCATGAAACGCCGAGATGATCAAGCCAAACTGCAAAAAGATCCAGCTTTTACTTCCTGATTGGAAAAGAGAGTTTTCTNNAATGAATCGAAACAAGGTATATCCGTGGTGGTTTGCACTGCCGGCTGCGATAATCTTCTTTTTGTTATGCCTGCTGCCGGGAATTGTGGGGATCGGATATTCTTTTACCGACTGGAACAATTTTACCGATAAGATCAACTTTGTAGGATTATCAAATTACAAACAGATTTTCAGCGGGCACTCCGAGTACCTTGGGTACATCGGCAACACTCTGATGTTTACTGTTGCGACCACGATTACTAAAACAATAGTGGGCCTTTTGCTTGCTTTGCTGCTGACCCGCCCGTTTATCCGGCTGCGCAACATGCACCGCATGATTATTTTTTCTCCGCAGGTCATGTCCTATTTAGTTGTCGGACTGGTATTCCAAAGTATGTTGCACCCCACCACCGGATTTTTAAATAATTTTCTGCGTTCTCTTGGGCTGGGTGCCCTCGCGCAAAATTGGCTGACCGACCTGCACTTTGTCTGGCCTTCGGTGATTACGGTTGACACCTGGAAAGGTATGGGGTATATTATGATGATCATTATTGCGGGCCTGACCTCGATTGCACCGGAGTATTACGAGGCGGCCAGCATTGACGGTGCAACTTTTTGGCAGCAGTTCCGCCATGTTACACTGCCGCTGTTGCGGCCTGTGATTATCAATGTAACGGTCCTGAATGTGACGTATGGATTAGGGGTTTTCGACATGATTTATGCGCTGACCAACGGCGGGCCCGGTAATGCTACCGGTGTGCTTAATACTGCGGTTTACAAATTGTTCTCAAACGGTAACTATGCAATGGGCACCACACTTTCCAGCGTACTGTTTTTTGTTATGCTGGCACTGCTGTTCCTGATCATTCATTCCATGGAAAACAAGGAGGTTGAGTCATGTTGATAGCTTCAGCGTCTTCCGGGAAGAGGAAGGGAACCGGTTTTTCCGCGCGTAAGGCGGCCGCCAGGATCCTTGGCAACATTGTAACCATTTTGGTATCCCTTGTTGTAATATTGCCGCTGATTGTCCTGCTTTTAAATTCCTTTAAAACCAAAGGTGAATCAAACACCATGTCCCTTTCCCTGCCAACGGTCTGGCAGCCGGAAAACTACCGGATCGTTATTGAGCAGGGCAAATTGATTTCTTCGTTTTTTAACAGCCTGCTCTATGCCGCCTGTAGTGATATCATTATTGTTGTTGTTGTCGCGGCAGCTGCCTATGTGATTTCCCGCAACTATCAGGGCGCCAACAAATTTCTTTACGGATTCATAATTACGGGCATTGCGATCCCTGTTAATAATGTGGCTCTGATGAAAGTGATGCAGGTGCTGCATCTGGTAAATACCCGTCCCGGCATTATTCTTCTATATGCGGCCATTAATATCCCGCTGAGCCTGTTTTTGGCATTTGGATTTATTGGAACCATCCCGCGGGATATTGACGAAGCGGCAATTATTGACGGCTGCTCCCCCTCCAAGCTTTTTTTCAAGGTCATTTTGCCGCTTCTAACACCGATTATGGCGACCTTGTTTGTGTTGAATTTTATGGCGGTATGGAATGACTTTACAATGCCGCTGTATTACCTAAATAATTCTGAAAAGTGGCCTATGACGCTTGCTGTTTACAATTTCTTCGGCACTTTTGAAAACTCCTGGAATTTGGTCAGTGCGGATATTGTCTTAACGATAATCCCAGTTCTGGTTGTGTTTATTCTTGGACAAAAATATATTGTCGGCGGTGTTTCAAGCGGTGCCGTAAAGGGATAAGGAGATTTTTTATGAAATTTACCAATGGACAGTGGGTCACAAAACCGGAGTTTGAGTTTCTTTATGCCCAACAGGTTTTCGACGCACGATTTTCAGACGGAGAGCTAACTGTTTTTGTCTATTCAAGACCTGTCACTGAGCGAGGCCAGACACTGGACCAGGGAACCATTACCCTGCACTTTACCTCCGATATTCCGGACACCATCCGTGTGCAAATCAACCATTTTGAGGGGATCCGGCAGACCGGCCCCGCTTTTGCGGAGCGGCGCGAAAATTCACCGGTGCGGTTTGAGCAGGACGCGAAAAAACTCGTATTTACCGCCGGCCATGCAGCGGCAATTATTACCCGTGATCCTTTTTCCATTCAGTATACTTGGAACGGGGAGCTTCGCACACAAAGCGCCCCCAAAGCCATCGCCCGTATTTGCGGCAAACAGGGAAATTCATATATGCGCGAACAGCTGACGCTGGGTGTTGGAGAGTACGTTTATGGCTTGGGCGAGCGTTTTACCGCTTTTTGTAAAAACGGACAACAAATCGATATGTGGAATGAGGATGGCGGTACTTCTTCAGAGCTCACCTATAAGAACATACCATTTTACTTGACAAATTTAGGCTACGGCATTTTTGTCGATCATCCGGAAAAGGTTTCGTTTGAAGTGGCGAGTGAGCAGGTGGAGCGGGTGCAGTTTTCCGTTCCCGGCGAACAAATCCACTATGTATTTATCGGCGGTAAAAATCTCAAAGAAGTGCTACAAAATTACTGCCGCCTGACCGGGAAGCCGGCACTGCCGCCGGCATGGTCATTTGGCCTTTGGCTGACGACTTCCTTTACGACCAGTTACGACGAAAAAACGGTTAACAGCTTTATCGATGGCATGGCAAAGCGCGACTTGCCTCTGCACGTATTCCATTTTGACTGTTTCTGGATGGAGGCGTGTGAGTGGTGCAATTTTGAATGGGACAAAGCAACTTTTCCGGATCCTCGCGCCATGCTCAAACGGTTAAAGGCAAAAGGTTTAAAGATTTGCGTCTGGATCAATCCGTACATTGCACAGAAATCCAAACTTTTTCAAGAAGGAATAGA
>DOWI01000444.1 GCA_003519645.1 Oscillospiraceae bacterium | reverse complement strand
TCCTCAATATGGATGGAGGTAAACACGTCGTCACGAACAATCTTTTCGTTAATTAGAATGGCATCTTCGTAGTTATAGCCTTCCCACGTCATAAAACCCACCAGTACGTTTTTGCCAAGTGAGATTTCACCGTTGCAGGTGGAAGGTCCGTCTGCAATGACCTCAGCATTCTCAACATGCTGTCCGCAGGATACCACAGGGCGCTGGTTAATACAGGTTCCCTGGTTGGAACCCTTGAATTTAACCATATTATAGGTGTCGGTTCCGCCGTCCTGATCGCGTTTAATCATAATACGATCTGCGGAAACCGAAACAACCGTGCCGGGATCTTTGGCAACAACAGCAACCCCGGAATCGACGGCTGCTTTATATTCCATCCCTGTTCCGACGATGGGCGACTCGGCTTTGAGAAGGGGAACCGCTTGTTTTTGCATGTTGGAACCCATCAAAGCGCGGTTAGCGTCGTCATTCTCCAAAAACGGAATCATGGCAGTAGCCACCGAAACCACCATTTTGGGCGAAACATCCATATAGTCGACACGGTCACGCTCAATCTCGAGGAACTCGCTGCGGAAACGGGAATTGACTCTGGGGCGCGCAAATCGACCCTGCTCGTCAAGCGGCTCGTTTGCCTGCGCCACAATATATTCATCCTCGATATCCGCCGGCATGTAAACAACCTCGTCGGTTACGACACCGGTTTCTTTATTCACCTTGCGGAAGGGGGCTTCTATAAAGCCGTATTCATTGATACGGGCGTAGGTTGCAAGATAGGAAATCAATCCAATGTTGGGACCTTCAGGGGTTTCGATGGGACACATACGACCGTAATGGCTGTAGTGTACATCGCGCACCTCAAAGCCGGCGCGGTCACGAGACAAACCGCCGGGACCCAGTGCCGACAGACGGCGTTTGTGGGTCAGCTCGGAAAGCGGATTGGTCTGATCCATAAACTGTGACAGGGGGGATGAACCGAAAAATTCTTTGATTGCTGCTACCACAGGGCGAATATTGATCAAAGCCTGTGGGGTGATAACGTCCATATCCTGCGCCTGCAGCGTCATTCGTTCACGGATGACGCGCTCCATACGCGAAAAACCGATGCGGAACTGATTCTGCAGCAGTTCGCCCACCGAACGGATGCGGCGGTTGCCAAGGTGATCAATATCATCGGTCATGCCCACATCATGGGCAAGACAGTTGATATAGTTGACAGAAGCAAGAATATCGTCGACAATGATATGCTTTGGAACAAGTTCATCGGAACGGCTGCGAATGGCCTCACGCAGAGCATCTTCACCATCACTGGATTCAAGAATCTCTCTGAGAATCGAGAAACGCACATGCTCGCGGATTCCCAGCTCTGTGCAGTCAAAATCAACAAAGTTTTTAATATCAACCATTCCGTTTGAAACGATCTTGACTTCACGAAGTTCGCCGTGTTCGTCCACATTGACATAGGCGACCATAACGCCTGCAGCTTCGATTTCAAGCGCTTTGTCATAGTTTATGAGGTCGCCCGCTTCTGCCATAACCTCGCCGGTCATGGGGTTGACAATTGGACGGCTGATTCTAAATCCGGTCAGGCGGTTTGATATTGCCAGCTTCTTATTGTATTTATAGCGGCCAACCCGTGACAGGTCATAACGGCGATCTTCAAAAAACAGGCTTTCGAGATGCTGCTGAGAGTTTTCAACCGTCAGCGGCTCGCCGGGGCGCAGCTTGCGATAAACCTCAAGCAGGGCTTCTTCAGTGTTTTTGGTAATATCTTTGTCAATGGTTGCGTGAATACGTTCATCGTCACCGAAGAACTCAAGCAGCTCGGCATCCGAACCTAGGCCAAGTGCGCGCGCAAACACGGTGATCGGGATTTTTCGGTTTTTATCAATACGAACGTAAAAGACGTCCTGTGAATCGGTTTCATATTCAAGCCATGCACCGCGGTTGGGAATGACGGTAGCATTGAACAGCTTTTTGCCGATGGTGTCATAGCTCATGCTGTAATAGACGCCGGGAGAGCGAACCAGCTGAGAAACAATCACGCGTTCGGCACCGTTAATTATAAAGGTTCCGCTGTCAGTCATAAGGGGAAAGTCACCCATAAAGACTTCAGATTCCTTAATTTCGCCGGTTTCTTTATTAATAAGGCGGGCACGCACACGAAGGGGGGTAGAATATGTGACATCGCGCTCTTTGCACTGCACCACTGTATATTTCGGGGTGTCGTCTAAACGATAGTCTACAAACTCAAGCACAAGCTTGCCGGTATAGTCGGTTACCGAAGCAACGTCGCGGAATACCTCCTTAAGACCCTCTTCGAGAAACCATTTGTATGAGTTTTTTTGCACCTCAATCAGGTTCGGCATATCCAGAACCTCGTTGATTTTGGAGAAGCTCATACGAGTATTGTTACCCAGCTTCACCGGTTTGACATTCGCCATAGGCCCGATCACTCCTGTTGTAATATTTTAATGAATTCTCGGTCTAATTTCGCGCCTCCCCGGGCGGAATACTCCGCGGCAGGCAGGCCGCGGACGGGAATTCAGTTTGCATCCCTGTATGTGTTCAAATTTCGCTAAAATCAACTGCAAGCATTATGCTGAAATTTTGACGAAAGGGGCTTGAATTTTTTCGCAATATGTGGTATGCTTTTATCGCGAATAGGGACACGTATCCATGATTATGCAGTATACTATAATACACCCATTTTAATAGCTTGTCAATTGCATTTTGCAAATT
>DOWI01000096.1 GCA_003519645.1 Oscillospiraceae bacterium | reverse complement strand
ACGTTATGAAGGAAGGCGAGATTACCGGCGAACTGAATCGGGGTGACCTGACGCAGGAGCGTATTATGCACTACGCGATTGAAGGAAAGGAGCGTATAAATGCTTAAACGGATAAAAAAACTGGATGTTTCGGGTGTTGCAGTTGGTGATATTGTATTATTTCTCTTCTTTTGCGTGGCAGCCGAGAACTTTCTGAAGAGTTATAATTTTATACTTATTTTACGAAATAGCTGTACGCTTCTGGTCGCATCCATCGGAATGACTCTGGCGATTTTGGTTTCACAAATCGACCTGTCGGTTGGCTCCGTTGTATCAATGTCTGCCGTTATGGTGGCAATACTCAATAATGCNNTTGTCGGGTTAATAAATGGCATACTGATTTCAAAATTTAAATTGGACTTCTGGGTTGTCACGTTCTCCACTATGAGTATCATGGCGGGTCTTGCCCTTGTTATTGCCGACGGTGCGACCGTGTCAACGCAAAATGAAGTACTGGACTTTATCGGAAACGGTAAGATTTTAGGAGTTTACACTGTTATCTGGATCACTGCGCTGGTTTGCGCCATCATGATATTGGTGCTGAAAAAGACAAAGTTCGGTTATAATGTCTACTCAATCGGCGGATCAGCGACAGTCGCCGGAGTCAGCGGTGTTAAGGTCGTTAAAAACCGTACTATGGTTTACGTGCTCAGCGGTATATTTTCCGCGATATCTGGCATCATGATTGCCGGAATGACCAATTCCGGCAGCCCGACTGTCGGAAATGAATATACATTCAGTGCTATGGCCGCTGTTGTCATTGGAGGTACATCCTTTGACGGCGGCAAGGGAGGTATTGTAGGTACTATATGCGGTACGCTGCTGCTTAAGATTCTCGCCAGCGGCCTCAGTCTGATGGGCATTCCGTCTACATGGCAGAAAGCGACTATTGGTATCGTAATTTTGGTTCTGATCATTACTGACGTTGTCAGCGAGAAGAGAAAGAACATAAAAGGACTGAGGAGGGTCTATCAAGATGTTGACTAAAAAACAAAACCTGATTGATCTTTTATCCCGCGTTGCTATTTTGGTTGTGGTCGTTGCTGTATTGGCAATTATAAAAACCGAGTCATTCTGGACAGTAGAAAATATTAGGCAGGTTGTTTTTCAGCAGGCGCCTTATACGATCCTGATGGCATTTGGTATGAGCCTTGCTATCATTTCAAAGGGAATCGATATTTCTATGGCATCCGTAATGGTTTTGTCGAGCTATTTAAGTGCGAAGTTTTTCCAGCAGGGAAATTATATTCTAGGTATTCTGGTTGCGGCTGGAATTGGCGTGGGGTTCGGCATAAGCAATGGTCTTTTGATCAGCAAGATCAAAATTGAGCCTTATATTGCGACGTTCAGCATTGACTTTATTGCGCTCGGCTTGGCGTATGTCGTCTGCAATGGTAAATATATATATGGTTTCCCGGCCGGCTTCCGCAGCCTTACAAATGGTTCGCTGATATTCGGTTTTCCGAATATCGCACTAATTACGATGGCGGTTTTCGTCCTTTTGTACATACTGACCAGAAAGACAACGTACGGACGCGGGTTATATTCAATCAGGCACAACAAAGAAGTGGCGCGCCTTTCCGGTATGAAGGTCGATCAAATTCTCCTGTCTGTATATGTAATCAATGGCGTACTCGCCGCTTTGACAGGTGTTTTGTATCTTTCACGGCTGAATGCTGCAGACCCCAGTATTAAAGGATCTTTGACTATGGATTCGATCGCGCCCGCCTTGATTGGCGGTATCCCGTTCGGCGGCGGGAAAGGTTCTGTACTTAATACAGTTGTGGGTGCGCTGATCATCATTTTCATCCGCAACGGCATGAATATAATGAATATTTCAACCAACTGGCAGTCTGCAGTTGTCGGTTTCGTCATTCTTTTCTCGATTTTATATGAGATACTTTTGAAAAAGCTGATNNAATCGGAGGGAAAGAAACATGAAGAAAATCTTTGCACTGTTAATTACTCTTACTTTTCTTGTAACAACACTTGCAGCTTGTTCCGGTTCTACAAGCAAAGATGCGGCAAATCCAAAAGAGGAAGCGACAAAACAAAAAGAAATTGTTGTAATTTTGAAGAATAATACAGCACCTTTCTTCATCAGTGTTGCAGAAGGTGCAAAAGCTGCAGGAGAAGAACTTGGTGCAAATGTTACGGTAAAGACTCCTGTCGAGACGGCTGAGNNTACAGCTCGCAGAAGAAACGATTGTCAGTAAGGCCGACTGTGTTGTCATGTGCCCTGTTGACTCACAAGCAATTATTCCCGTAATGAAGCAATTGAAGGATGCCAACATTCCTGTTGTCAATCTCAACACCCGTATTTCCGACAATACCATGTACAAGACCTTTGTCGGCCTTGAAAACTATAATCAGGGCTATGATACCGCTAAGGCTCTGTTCGAAGGCATGGGAAAGAAAGGAAAAATATTCATTATTGAAGGATCTACCGGTGCGCAGACCTCTATCGATCGAGTAAAAGGTGCNNATGGCATATTCTGCTGCAACGATGAAATGGCGCTGGGCTCCGTAGAAGCAGTTGACGCTGCAGGTAAGACCGGTTCAATCTTAATCAGCGGTCAGGATGCCAATGATGACGCTTGCGCAGCAATTCGTGAAGGAAAAATATACGTTACCTCATTCGGCAATCCCTATATGCAGGGCTACACTTCAGTTCAAGCGGCAATCGACCTTCTGGGCGACAAAGAAGTTAAAGATTTTTACGAAGTACAGACTTTGGTTGTTGACAAAAAAAATGTTGATACCTTTAAGGATAAAAAATAATCTGCATATTATTCGTCACAGGCAGATACGGTGCGATGTGCCGTATCTGCCAAAATTATTGTACTTAAGAACGAGAACTCGTCACATAAAGCAATGATNNCTTTATTAAAGGAGAAAACCGATGGATTTGAAACTCAAGAACTTTCTTCAGAAGCATTCCGGTATGGAAATCTATCAGAAGTCGCTTGCCGTATCGGCCGACTGTGTTTTTGCAATCGGAAGATTAGAAAAAACGGATTATCTGATCGTATCCGGTATTTCCTCTATACTGGACAGGTTTGACGGAGAACTGGAGGGCGATGTGAAGGTATGTCGGTTATCTCATGAAAACCGGCTGGCGATCAATCAGATATTCCCATTTACATGCCCTCGTGCGGCCGGAAGAAATGTAATTTCTATGGGCCTTGGAGACAGACTCGGATTGGCAAATTACGCACACTTGTTGTGTGTTGAANNCAGAGCAAACGTGAACTCAATCTGACAAAAAGAACATATGAACGCGTCCTTGATGCTGCGGTTTGGGCTGTATGTAAGGCGGGCTGGAGATATGGGTTCGGTGCCGATGGCGATCATCTGGAGACCATGAAAGACATCGAATATGCACTACTCTGCGGTTACTCCATGATTACGCTGGACTGCTCCAAAGTAATATGCAGTATCCCAGAGAGTTCGGCAGCACTGAAAGCGACATATGAGAAAATTCCGGCTGCCGAACGCTGGAGGATCGAGGCAGTCTATTTACCCTATGAAGATAGATATCGTCTGGGAATTTCATACACCTCCGAATCGCTGATGCGGATTGCCGTCTGCTATTACCGGTGCGTTGAATTTGCAGAGAAGGTCTATAAAAGTGAGATCGTTAAGGCAGGACGCGCTGTCGACTTCGAGATCTCTTTGGATGAAACGGAATTTGCAACATTACCGGAAGCACACTTCTTTGTTGCAAATGAACTCAGCAGCAGGGATGTGGTGATCACCAGCATGGCTCCAAGATTTGTCGGCGAGTTCCAGAAAGCTATAGATTATATCGGCGATCTGGATGATTTCAAGCGTGATTTCTCCAGACACTGTAAAATAGCCGATTATTTTGGATATAAAATCAGTATTCATTCGGGCAGCGACAAGTTCTCGGTATTCCCCATTATCGGCGAGCGTGCAAAAGAACGAATGCATTTGAAGACTGCCGGTACCAGCTGGCTGGAAGCGGTTCGCGTGATCGCCATGGTGGACCCGGATTTGTATCGTATTATGCACAAAAATGCGCTGAAGTATTTTGACGACGCACGTAAATATTATGTTGTTCATGCTGACATTTCTCAGGTTCGCCCATTGGAGGATACACCGGACAAGCTCCTGCCGGAATATCTGAATCAGAACGATGCCAGGCAGTTGCTTCATATTACCTATGGCTATCAGCTGGCTGATCCGGATATACGGAAGCGCTTTTTTGATGCGATGGACCGGTACTATGCCGAATATGTACGTACGTTAACCGCGCATATTGGAAAGCATGTCGCTTTGCTTAATATTGCTGAAAGAAATAAATCATAATAATGTTCTTACAGGAGGAATGGTTATGAAAGAAAAATACTTAACTACGAATTACCCCAATATTTTCTTTGAGGATAACAAGGTCGGACAACTGAAGAAGAGACTTTGGGATGCTTCTGAGGTAGAAATCCAAAAAATCCTCGATACGTATGAAATTCCGAGCGGGAGCGAATTGGGCAAGCCCGGCTGCTATATACAGAATTCCCCGCGCAAAATGGTAATTGAAAAGCGCCGCAAAAACGACATTGTCCTGGTACCGATCGGCTGTACGGAGAATCATGGAATTCATAACAACAGCGGGCTGGATACCTTCATGTGTACATCCATCTGCGAAGCGGTTCGTCGTAAGACCGCCAAGGCGGGTCACGAAGTAGCCCTTGCATTTCCTCCCATCAATTACGGCGGCCATCCCTATCATCACTGCGGTATGCCAGGCACAATCATGACTTCGGNNTCGGAAACCAATATTGTAAACACTCTCATTGACGTAATGCTCGGATTATGGGACGACGGCTTCCGAAAGATCATACTTGTAAACAATCATGGCATGGACTGGATGATGGAGTCTGCCATTCAGGAATTCTTTAAGCGCTATCAGCTTCCGGCGTTCGCTACGGTAGTTGAATGGCACCGCGCTGTCCGTGAGTTCTTTTATCCTTTAGGCGACGAGCGTCCCGATTTTGTCAGCACACCGTTTATTCATGCCGATGAATCCGAGACCTCTGTTGCAATGCTGCTGTTTGAAGGTATGATCGACATGAGCTGTGTTGTTGACGCGCAGCCGAAATCTATGGGTATGCTGG
>DOWI01000124.1 GCA_003519645.1 Oscillospiraceae bacterium | reverse complement strand
ACGAAAAATATGCTCCGGGATTATGAATTTATCCGTAACAATCAAGACATGATGCGTGTGGACAGCAACGGCATTACACACTGTATGCTGGTGATGGGAACAGATTTACCGGATGGCGTTCTGATAAATTCCGAAGGTAGTTCCTACGGCAGATATACCGCAATCCTTCCCAATGCCCGTGAATTTGTGGGCGGCAGGATCAGGGAGATGGCTGACGAAATCATAAAAGATGGTACATCACAGACCGAAAATGGTGTGTGGGTTATCAATTGGGATGAAATCAGCTGGCGTTTCGGTTCTGCCGTCACCTCCAATAATGGCGTCGGAGAGCTGCTTTATGCGGAACTGCTCGAACGCGACGAGGTTGATCAGTGTATTGCCACTGAAGATGACATCGAAATGATCTATCATTTGGAGCATTGTCCCCGCTGTCAATCGGGCGGTATAGGCGGATTTATGAGTCTGTTCTCATTGATGGGATGCAATCTGGAAGACGTTCATCTTTGCCATGCCGACGAGGATCACGACCTGGCCACTGTAGTAGAATTGAACCAAAACACCCTAACCAAGCAAGGCAAACAAGATTGGTCGGACGTTCTGTCGGCCAAGGTGGAACGGATTTATACCGGATATTACGGGTTGCAGATCGGATTATCCGGCTGCGAAGCGGATCGTCTGCGTGATTTTTCTTTTATGCTGGCGGGGCAATGCTCCTGCAAGGATTACTACATGTGGGTTCGGCAGGACGAAACCGAGCAGGCGCAAAACGATTCGCATACCGGTATGGAAATGTAAAGACCGCCGAAAAACCGAAAGAAAGGATTTAAAATCTATGCCGAAATCAATTGAGATTACCGCATGGCTCTATGAGCAACAGTACAACGCGCTCGCGGAACGCCTTCGGGCTGTTGGCGTGGAGAGCGTAAATAAAGAAGCCGAACGCTTGATTTTAGAGCGGTATCAGCAGCTCGTACCGAAGGAAGAACAGAATAAAATTGAAAACGAGCTGCGCGAAAAAATCGCCGCCGAGGAAAAACAACACGAAGAATCCAGACGGTTCGGTCTCATCAAGTTTATTGAAAACGGTTCCGTCTGTTGTTTTACTTCGGATCTGCTGTCGGATTTAAGACAAAACGCCATTGTAATGCGCCGCTATCTCCGCGATGAAATCGAACCGGTTCCCGAATCTCTTGCGGACTATTATGCCTTAAACGGTCAGCAGGAAATCACGCGAGATGACTATGACAGCTACGTTCAGGAGTTTGGTATTCACCCGAATGTTACCGGCGTTTTTGTTTTCGACCTTGATACCGGAATCGTTTCCACCATTGACCGCGAAAGCGGAGAATGTGATTCTTACAATATAAAAGATGTCAGCACAGCGATATACCATGCTCAGCGCAAAACATCGCTTGCTTTTTGGGCGAGAGATGATTATTTTTACAGCCAACTCGACGGCAAGGAACTGCCGTCTGAACAGGAAACCGAACAGGATGATAGTCCTGCAATATTAATGTGAAAGGATGATCATGATGAAAAAAACACCCGTACAACTACGGTTTGACGCCGCAAAACTTAAAGCCCTCGAATACTATCTGCCGCAGGCCGGCACCTCCGTTGAGGAAGAATTGCAGAAAAGATTCGATGAGCTGTACGACAACGAAGTCCCTCAGAACGTCAAGGATTTTCTGAAATTCCAAAACGGTGAGCCTATTGATGATGAAAAAATGATTGCTGGGAACGACAGTCAGGATGAAAAAAGCACTGACGGAAAGCCTACCAAACGGCAAAAACAGTCATCCCCAAAAGCGGAAGCGGCCGTTCCGTCAGAAGCTCCCGCTCCGGTACAGACGATGTGAGCAGCCGCCGAAAGATGAAAAACAGACAAGAAGATGATCCCACCGTGTAGCTTGAAGAACGCTTTGCCCGGTGGGATTTTCTGTATCAGCACGGTAGCTTCGATCCGACTTGGAGCGATGGAGTCAACCTGAATCTCGTCCGCAACCACATCATATATGCCAAACGTCAGCTTGAAGAAAGCACTCCGTATGGCGCGTATCCCGATATTTATTATCGTGATACGCCGCCCGAAGTCGACCAAAATTATATGGCTCGTGCGGATGAGATACGCTCAAACGCTCAAAAATCTCTGGGAATATATCAGTCCGATCCGCATTATCTCTACTGTAAAAAACACGCTCATGAGCTGACGGAAAAGGAACTGAAACGTTTTCCGGTTGAAAATGTTCTAGGTTATGTCTCCGGTTTGGAAGATGCCATAGCCGCTGACGATCTGATTACCATGCGCAGGCACGAGGATTCAAACCGGTATCTGGACAGCTTTGAACGGTGTGAAAGCGAGATCAGAAAGATGTTTTCTTCGCGTGAACTCGATCCTCAGCTGAATCTATTCACTTTATATGAGCCGGATGTAGATGACTTTCAAGATGATGAAGACGAAGCATTCACTCAAAATATGTTTTAGAACGGAGGAATCCTATGAAAAAAGCGGCGATAAGCCTCTCTTTTGATGAGGAAAAACTCTCGGCAATCCGAATGTATATGACGAAAAAGGAGGCCGACCTCGACACAGAACTGCTCTCACAGCTTGATAAACTCTATGAAAAATATGTGCCGGTCAATGTCCGTGACTTCATTACGGAGCGGTATGGTGAGGATGAGACTGCCATAACGAAGAACGTGGCAACGGCACAGAATAAAAGTAATGCGCCGTGTCCGCCCAAGTAAGCCGATTTGTAAGGGCTTAT
Organism: Oscillospiraceae bacterium; assembly: GCA_003519645.1. The sequence continues at coordinate 2,185 of DOWI01000124.1, read as the reverse complement.
AAGGCAGGACAAGGTAAACACCCGACCGACTATAAAAAGCCGTGTCGGGCATTTTTGAAGGAAGGTAAACGAATGGATAAAATACAGAAATGCTTTCGGCGATAACTGCAATTATGACGTATTTCCCATAGTGAAAATTCCGATAGAACCGGAGGAAGATCATGACATTTCGCCTCAGTTATAGAGGCGGGTGCACAGGGTTGAAAATGAAGCAGGATAAAGAGGTTGTCAGGCTTACGCCCGACAACCTCGGTTTACGCCGACCGGCAACGCCGTTCGGCTTTATTAAAATATAACAAGATTATACGGATACGGTTGAATTTCTGTCAAAACAGAGCCGGGAACAGCCGTTTCAAGCCAATAACAGGATCTTTGAGCTGTCAGAACAATCTATTATGTATCGGGGGTGGATCATGGATACAAAAACCTTCACCGGACTTTATACCGAAAAAAAGCTGCTGGAAGAAATCGCTCTAAGTCTTGAACAGGCAAACTGCAAAACCAGAAATGAATTTATCAACCAGGCGATTCGCTTTTATCTGACGCACCTGAATACGCAAAACAGCAGCGATCTTTTAACGCCCGCACTGGAATCAGTAATCGGTGCTAAAATCAAGGATACCGAAAACCGTCTGGCACGGGTTTTGTTCAAGCAGGGCGTCGAGCTGGCGATGATGATGCATATCATTGCGGCGACAAATAATGTCGACGCCACAGGGCTCGGTGAACTCAGAAAATTATGCGTGGATGAAGTGTCCCGGCTCGGAGGACGGTATAGCTTTGATGACGCGGTCAGATTTCAAAAAGAATAAACACGGAGGTGCGGTATGGCGAAAATCATTCTGAAAAGTCCCTATCTGAAACCGAACGCCGTAAAGCACCTTGCCAATTACACACGGTATATCGCAAAGCGCGATGGCGTGGAGATGCCGGACGACAGTAAAAAGTTTTTGAAAGCGACAGCCAATCAGCAAAAAGTCATCGCCGAGCTGCTTGCCGTCTATCCTGACAGCCGGGAGCTTTATGAGTTTGAGGATTATAGCCGGAACACTACCCGTGAAAACGCGGACGAATTTATTCTACGTGTTGCGGAAACGCATGGTGAGCTGTTTGGAAACCGTCAAAATTATGTATCGTATATCGCTACCCGTCCGAGGGCTGAGAAAATTGCCGAACGCGGACTCTTTACGGATGACGGCGTTCCGGTCGTTCTCTCGCAGGCGGTAAAGGAAGTTTCGGAGCACACGGGAAATGTATGGACGCATATCATCAGCCTGCGGCGTGAGGACGCCCGGCGGCTAGGTTATGATACGGTGGATCAATGGCAGGCACTCCTTCGTTCACAGCGCAACATGATCGCACAGCAGATGAAAATAAAGCCGGGGAATTTCCGGTGGTATGCCGCATATCACAATGAAAGCCATCATCCGCATGTCCATATGATGGTTTTTTCTTCTGACCCAAAGGAACCGTATCTAACGGAGCAGGGTATCCGTACCATCAAATCGGAGTTGGCAAAGGAAATCTTCCGTCAGGACAACATCAGTATTTATCAAAAACAGACCGGTTATAGGGATGACCTTCGAAAAGAGAGCGCTGAAATCATCGCGGATATTATTCGCAAGATTAACAGCGGAGAAAGCGTCAGTCCTGTCATTGGTGAAATGCTTAGCAAGCTGTATAACCGGCTGCAAAAGACAAGCGGTAAAAAAATATACGGATATTTAAAACCGGATGTTAAATCCATCATCGACGGCATTGTGAATGAGCTGGAAAAGGATGAAAATATCCGAAAACTCTATGACCTTTGGTATGAGCAGTATTTTAATGTGATCCGTAATTATACCGACACCGTGCCAGAAAAGATTCCGCTCTCCAAAAACAAGGAGTTCAAGAGCATTAAAAACAGTATCATACAGGAGGCGCTTGCGCTTTCCGACGAACGGTTTACTTTCGAGGATGAACAAATTAGTGATGATATCCCCTTTGCCGAACCATCCTACATGGAAGCTGAAAACATAGAACCGGCTCCAATACAATCCGAAACAGGGTTTGCAGAACAGGAAACACCGGCTTCCGATCCTGAATATTTCCGTTTGCTTTCGCAGGCTGAAAAAGGGAACCGGTATGCTCAGTATGGTTTGGCAAAGCTTCTACTGGATCGGGAGTCGGAACGCTATGATCC
>DOWI01000059.1 GCA_003519645.1 Oscillospiraceae bacterium | reverse complement strand
TGCTTACTTCAACTATAACGATGGCAATGCCAACAGCAACTACGGGTTTCGCGCCTGCTCTGGTTTAATAGCGAGATGATGCAAGTTCAAGGACTTGCATCCAGAACCACCAGAACCAAAGGAGCCTTATTCCTTCCTCACTTGAGGTAAAAACAAAAGTAGCAAAGGGTACCTAGTAAGCCAAGACCGAACGGTATCCGTTGCTTATATTCTAATAAGGAGGAATTGTAATGAGTTTAATATCAGGAGTAGCAAATGCTCCGGTACTGCCAGCAGGATGGCAGGCGGTTAACTATGCGGGCACAAATCATGACTTCACAGCTGTACCAAATACCGCACAAGGGAGCACCGGATGGAAATACAACTACGATCCGGTGAACATTTTAAACAATGTAGCACCAAAGCAATGGGCAAATGCAAAAGACACAAAGGGTAATCTCTGGGTATGGATACCAAGATTTACTTACAGAGCTATACAATACGCAGATGATCCAGAAGTTAAGATTAGATTTTCAGCCGGTACGACCGACGACACATCAGCGATTGATGCTAGAACATGCAAGGCTCATAAAGCCTTTAAATTTGGAACCACAGAGCTAACCGGTATATGGGTTATGAAATACGAAGCTTATGATGACATAGCTAACGGCATACCAGGTTCAAAGCCAGGGCAAGTATCGTTGCGCTCTATTACTGTAAATGATATTTTCACCAAGTGCCGAAACATGCAGCCATCAATAACCACAGCAACAGACGGCGTAGACAACCACATGGCAAAAAATGGTGAATATGGAGCTGCAGCATTACTTGCCTATGCAGTCGGTCAGGGAAGACCAAAAATCAATGGAGACAGCGGGTATCACACCGGATATACAACAGGAGGAACAGTTAATACAACCGGTTCATTGGATACAACTGGAGAGACTTCAACCACAGGCAATGTGACAGGTATTTTTGATTTAGTAGGATGCGGATATGAATATGTTGCAAGTTACGTGAATAACGGGAATAGCAGCTTGACTACCTATTGCCAATCACTCATAAATGCAGATGCCAAGTATAAAGACGTATTCCCTGTTGGCAGCGGAGACACGCGAGCTGATAACTATGCGGCAGCAGCAGGGCAGACGGATGGCATGCTCATTCATGAAACTTCATCAGCTGGAGAAGGCACTACATCATGGAAAAACTGGAACAGCGCGGCTGCGTACTCGTACTTTCCGTACTCCAGTGACCCTGTTTTCATGCGTGGCGGCAACTATGCCGGTAGCGGCGCGGGGCTTGTTTGCTTCGGCTATTACGATGGCAATGCCAACGGCAGCTGCGGGTTTCGCGCCTGCTTTGTAAATCTGAATTCTGCTCCTCTGATTTCTGGATCAGATGATAATCTGGGAGACAAGAACGGGCCATTCAGTGTAGTTTACCAGGTTTCAGATGCAGACGGAGACGCAGTAGATGTAACGGAGAGCATTAATGGTGGTGTCATCAGAACAATCACAGGAGCAGCCCAGAATACAGACTTAGAACTTGCAATTGACCTTGGAACATGGGGCAGCCTTGCACTCAACCAGTCGCATACTATAACCATTGAGGCAACAGACGGTTTTGGAAACAAAAGCACCAGAACATACACATTCAAAAAAGTCAATGCAACACCAAGCGCACCAGGGCCAATCGTAAGACCAATCACAGGATCCACCGTGGTCGGCAACATTACAATCGAATGGTCGGACGCAACAGACGCAGACGGAGACCCACTGACATACTCGGTTTATTATTCAGCAGATGACGGAGCAACTATACTCCCAATAGCGACAGGAGTAACAGCCTTAATGCTCGCGTGGGACACCAGTGTAATACCAGAAGGGACAAATTACCGAATTTATGTGAAGGCAAACGATGGGAAAACAGATGGCCCTTTTGCCACCAGCGGTATCTTTAGTATAGTTCATAATTTGCGCCCAGATGCATTACTGGCAATTTCACCAGTTCAGACCGCCAGGGTGCCGCTTCAACCAGTGTTTATGGCGGGTGTGGGCACGGATCCAGAAGGAGACCCGCAACATTTTAGGTTGCAAATTGCAAAAGACATAAACTTTGCAAACATCGTGGCCGATTTAGAAACCAGTACAAAGAACATGTTGACGGCAAACCAGGCAGGAGTAGAAGTTGATACAACAGGGTTTGTAGGAAAAGGGGCAACCATTGCTAAATCAACTGTACATTTCAACGAAGGAGCAGCCAGCCTACAGGTAACCACATCAGGAACGACAGCTAACGAAGGCGTGGAACTAAGCCCAGTAGATGCAATAGGTGGAAAGAGCTACACAGCCCAGGTGAAGGTAAAGGGAGCCGGTTATATAAGAATCGCAATAGAGGAACTGGACAACAAAGGAGCGTATCTGAGATCCACCGGCAGTGAGCCGATTACACTAGATGGTACAGAATGGCAGACGTTAACAGTTTTTGCACGAACCGGCCAGGATTGTGCGAAATTACGAGTAGTTGTATTAACATCATCCGTAATAGGCGCGACATTTTACTGCGATGCATTCATGCTAGTAATAGGAGAGACGGCACCGGACGTATTCATACCAGGCCAGCAATACGGAGCAGGAACAGCGGACGCCATATCCGGATGGGAAATATATGATGGTACCAATTGGATCCCGATACCAACAGGAGGTGCACCGAAAGGAACCCAACAGGTAAGACATTCATTACAAGAGCCATTGCAACAGAATCAAAGTTNNCAAAGTTATTATTGGCGCATGGCAGCACGCGATACAACCGGAGCCTACGGAGAGTGGACGCTGGCCAGAATAGCCAGAGCAGGAAATATGCTACAGCTTAGACTTAAAACACCGATAGAGACATCCGTAGAGGTTGAACGATTGCTGGTCTTTGGATACCAGAACATCGCCAAAGACGGTTCAAACCCGGCAGTATTTAAAGTAGAGGCCAGTAACAATGCCTTTGACCCGTTCCCTGTTTGGAAAGACATCACAGAGGCATACATGACACAAAACTACGCCGAACTACCAAACAAGAATAAGGCGGCTGATAAATGGGGTTTAGACATCAGAATCACGGTATGGGCTAATGACACGCAGGGCATCATCGAAATTCTAGGCCTTGGAATAGCATTTGATTAAACGGAGGTGGTATGGATGGAAATACTCGCAAAAAAAGACCTAACCGAATTGAGAGAGGCCAGAGAAAAGGAAAAGGAAAAGGATAACCGAATTCAAGACCTGGAACTTTCACTGGCGGACGCAGTAGCAGCTAATGCTGACCTTCAGGTAAGGATTCAGGATTTGGAGCTTGCGTTTGCTGATCAATTAGCAGGAGGTGTTAAATAATGGCTTACGCTTCATATGTCGTGCGAGTAATCGCAAGGGCAATCATAACCAAGGCCGATATGGGACTTGGAACACCAGAGGAACTGGTGCTGGTATACCCAGCAACGGAACAGCCGGTTATTTTAGCAGAAATATACCAGATAAGGCCAGAACTAGAACCAGCACAATAAACCAAATTACAGGCGAGCTTGCAGCATAGCTCGCCTAATTTAATTAAAAAGGAGAGGTGAAAAATATCGATGCAATTTGACGCAACAGCAGTACTGGCCTTAATGGGAATACCGAGCGCGGTCACAGGATTATGCTTCTGGGCAATTCAGAAGAACATAACAAAGCGTGACACTCAAAGGGACGAACGAGAAAAGGCCAGGGAGAAAAACGAAATCCTACTTATGCGCAGTGTGGGAGCAGCAATCGCACTGGGAGAAGCTACAGCATGCGCAATACGAGACGGCAAATGCAATGGTGAACTAAGTGCAGCACTGGCATACGCTCAAAAGGTAAAGCACGAGCAGAAGGACTTCATGACGGAGCAGGGCATAAAAAATCTGTATTAGGAGGGAGGCGAAACAATGGGCAAAAAAAGCAAATACAGACCCAAAAAGAAAAAGGCCGAGTTTTCCAAATTGATCTTCATAGTAATTTCAATCACGACCATAGCAGTGGTCGTTTTTTTCATGCCGAATGATTTATATCACCGGTGACCTTTCGCCACTTGCATACCTCATACCTTCGATTTTTACGGAGCTGGCCACAGCAACCGGCTTCTATTACCGCAAAGCACAGAGGGAGAACGAACTGAAAATACCTCATTACCTGGCAAATCAAAATACGACCAGTAACGATGAGACAGCAGCAGCCGACGAAAATATTCAATAATAAGGAGGAATATTCATGGACGAAAAAAAGAACAGCTTGGGCGTTGAGCTCAAAGAAAATGAAAATGCTTCTGAAGAAACCGCGAAGGAACTGAGCAATGGAAGGGGTGATGATGATGAGTAACAGTCAATTGGTAAACTTCACTAAAATATCCCCGAACAGCAGCAATCCGAGAAAAGATAAAATCAAGAAAATTACCATTCACCACATGGCCGGAAAATTATCGGTTGAAACATGTGGGAACGTTTTTGCACCGACGTCCCGCCAGGCAAGCGCAAACTATGGTATCGGATCAGACGGCCGTATAGGAATGTATGTGGAGGAAAAAAACAGGGCATGGACGAGTTCGAGCGCCGCAAACGACAACCAGGCAGTAACCATTGAGGTCGCCAACGATCAAATCGGTGGAAATTGGCACGTTNNGCCTAGCGATAAAGTCCTAAGCAAGCTTATTGATCTATGCGTCGACATTTGCCAGAGAAACGGCATACAAAAGCTGAGCTATACCGGAGACGCAAACGGAAACCTTACTCGACATAACATGTTTGCTAATACGAATTGCCCTGGGCCTTATTTGCAGAGCAAATTCCCTTATATCGCAGCCGAAGTAAACAAACGCCTCGGAGCAAGCACTTCCCCATCCACCGGATCCGGCACTCTGTACTATGTGCAGACCGGAGCCTTCTCCAATAAATCAAACGCCGACGCGCAGCTCGCAAAGGTAAAGGCTGCCGGATTCGATGCAATCATAAAGCAGTCCGGAAACCTTTATAGGGTGCAGGTGGGTGCATATTCAGTAAAAGCAAATGCAGATGCAATGGCAACCAAGCTTAAAATTGCAGGTTTTGACACTTACGTAACGACAACCGGAGGGACGCAGGTAGCAGCTGGAACCACTCCGGCACCAGCACCAGTAAAGACAATCAAGGTAGGCAGCAAGGTCAAGGTGAGAAATGGAGCAAAGACATACACTGGTGGAAGCCTGGCCAGTTTTGTTTATAACACTGTATACGACGTCCAGCAGATCAATGGAAACAGAGCAGTAATAGGTCTTAAAGGTCAAATCACGGCAGCTATGAAGCTCCAAGATTTGATACTTCAATAAAAGGGGAGGAACCATGAATGAAAGAATTGCTAATCACTTTAATTCAGGTGGTAATCATACCGGCAATCCCGGTTTTAGTTACCTACCTGGTAAAATTCCTGAAAGCGAAAGCAGAACAGACAACAACCAAGATAGACAACGAAACGGTAAGGACTTATCTGCAGGAAGCGACCGATGCAGTCCTTCAAGCAGTAACCTACACAACACAGACATACGTCGAATCGCTGAAGAAGCAAGGTAAATTTGATAAGGATGCGCAGACACAGGCATTCAACACAGCTAAAAGCGTAGCGCTTAAACTACTTACGGAAGAAGCGAAGCAGATGATTACAGACCTATACGGAGACCTTACAGTATGGCTTGACACCAAGATAGAGCAGACAGTGAACGAGCAGAAGACATTCACACTGACTGGGTTGCAGCCCAGTCGAGCGATAGAATCCTAAATGACACCGGACATGAACCGGAGCCCCAGAGAATACCCACTCTGGGGTTTTTTTTATTGCCTAAAAGTAGTTCTCATAATTCGAGAAATTGTTATTGACTATTAACCACCATCGGTTTATAATGTTCTCAAGAAATGAGAAGGAGGAACCAAGAATGAGAAAAATAAGAGCATACGGAAAACAGAACCACATCCCCATGAGCCTTTCAAACTACGTCTACGACACCACAAACGGGTACGACGGCNNCGACAGCCATTCAATGGCAAAAAAATCAGCGATGCACTAAACAAAAACCGCAACGCGCTCCACCAGTTCACGGTAGTAAGCGAAACCAAAGATACGATTATACTTGAAGCAACAGACTCTTTTGGGAACGTAGATTGCATAAAAATTACAGAAGGATTAGGAGGGGAAAAAGAATGTTAAATCCAAAGAACCTGGCCAAAGGCCAAGAACAACATGAAACCTTTAAGAGCAG
>DOWI01000260.1 GCA_003519645.1 Oscillospiraceae bacterium | reverse complement strand
ATAAAATCAGAGATTATTAAGGGAGGCAGCAATGATTAACGTTGACAGACTTGTAAAAACATTTTGCGATTTGGTAAGAGTAGATAGTGTTTCAAGACAAGAACGCCAGATGGCGGACACAATAAAGGAAGAATTTGTTAAGATGGGCTACAGCCCTATAGAGGACGATGCAGGTAAAGCCGTTGGTGGTAATGCAGGAAATGTGATTGTTAAAATTCCCGGTTCCTCATCTGCTGAACCTCTTCTATTTATGGCCCATATGGACACTGTTGTGCCCGGACATGGTAAAGTTCCGGTTATTGANNTGGGAGGCGATGATCTGGCAGGCGTAGCTTGTATATTTGAAGCCATACGGGTTATTAAAGAAAAGAATATTTCGCATGGCGATATTTATGCTGTTTTTACAATAGCCGAGGAGGAAGGTCTTGTAGGAGCAAAACATCTTGATGTTTCAAAAATTCCCGCAAAATTCGCCTATATTCTTGATGATACCGGTCCAATCGGAACTGCAGCTGTTAAAGCTCCTTATTATAATCACATAAAATTCACCATTAATGGTAAATCTGCACATGCCGGACTTTCTCCTGAGGAAGGCATAAATGCAATTTTAATTGCCGCAAAGGCTGTTGCCGCCCTCCCGTTTATGGGCAGAATAGATGAGGACAGCACCTGTAATATTGGAATAATCAAAGGCGGGAGAGCAAGAAATATTGTCCCGGATGAGGTAATTTTAGATGGTGAAATAAGATGCATATACGAAGATAAAATAAATAAATATACAAAACAAATATCAGATATCCTGGAGAAGGTCGTAATAGCGGAGGGAGGCACCTTCCAAGCCGAGGTAAAAAGGAATCATGATGGTTACAACATTCAGGAGAGCCATCCAATTCTTTTATTAATGAAAAAGGCTGCGGACAGGCTGGGGATTAAATTAAACCTCCATGCTACCGGTGGCATAAGTGACACCTCTGTAATAAACTATAAAGGGATACCTGCTGTCGATATAAGCATAGGCATGACAAATGTACACAGCACACAGGAGCAGATATCCATTTCCGATATGACAAAAGCATGCTCGTTAATTCTTGAAATCATACGGGTGCATTCTGGGTGATAATTGTTAAGTTGAGTTAATTAACTGTGAACTTCCTGCATTTCTTACCACTCAATCACTGAAATGTGCATAAACACTGGAAGTTAAGCGTATTGAGGCACAAAGTTTTGAGTAGTAAATTAAACTCAACAATATATCACGTTTTTTCCCGAATCTAGTATTTAAGTCAAATGTCGGCATTGAGTAGGAATTTTTCTGGTAGTTCACATTAACTTAATACAGTAACCTGCTGTGCAGGCAAGAGCTTAAACACTCTGGGAAAGTTTGGTTACTGATTTGGTGCGCAGGAGTGTTTATCGAAATGCGTGCCGATATCATCAAATAAACGGCTTAAGCTTTCTTTGTTATGGATGATCTTTACCGCATCGGCAAATAGCTTGGTAACTGATACTACCCTTACCTTAGGGTGCGCAAAGGCCAGAGGATTTTCAACCGTATCTGTAATCACAAGCTCCTCTATGGGGCTTTCAGATAATGACTTAAGTCCCCTATCGCGTATAAGAGCATGAGAAACGCAAGCATAAATCTTTTCTGCGCCATGCTCTTTTAGTATGCGGGCGGTTTCAATCAAAGTACCGCACGAGATAGTAAAATCATCTACTATTACCGCATTTTTGCCCTTAACATCACCAATGATCCCCAAAACCTCGGCGTTCTCATCATGGAACAACCTCGTTTTATCACCGATTGCAACAGGGGCTTTCAAAAGGTTTGCAAAATTTCTGGCATTTTTGGCAAACCCGGCATCTGGAGAAACAACAACCATATTCTCTATATTCTTTGTTCTTATATAATTGCATAAAGGATACATTCCGTATAAATGATCAACCGGCTTCTTAAAAAACCCTTGTATCTGAGGACTATGCAAGTCCATGGTAATGATTCTATCCACTCCGGTTATTTCAAGGCAATCTGCACACACCCTGGCTCTTATGGAGACCCTCGGTTCATCCTTTTTATCTCCCTTTGCGTAGCTGAAATAAGGAATAATGGCTGTAATAGAACCTGCACTTGCTCTTTTGAAAGCATCTATTAAGAACAAAAGCTCCATAAAATCATCATTCGGCTTAACTCCGATTGTTTGAACGATATAAACATCTTTATCACGGACTTTTTCAAGAATTTTCACAAATGTATTACCCTCTGAAAAGGTGATTGTTTGTGATTTCCCTACCTCAGTGCCTAAGTGCTTGCACATCTTTTCAGCAAATTTAATACTTGAACTTCCGGCAAAAATTTTAATTCCGATTTCCTCAGTAAGCATATAAAAACTCCTTTTAATGAACAAAAATAAAACTACCATTTGTCCCTACATTTCACTTTAACATAGTGTTAACATAAAGACAATACGATCACTACCGGGAAAAATGAGAAGTGACTTTTCGTTACCATTCAGATGTCACAGAAAAGCAGCGGGAGGCTTTACGGGTCGGCTTGTGGTACGTTCTGGTGTTGGGGTTATCCTTCAGGGGGAGCGTTCCAATGGGTACACTCCTGTGGTACGCACCAGGAAGCTGCAGTCGTTGGGGCTTGCAGCGCATTCAGGAATAAAGCAAAAAGATTTGATCAAATTCACGGGATCTCTCCCACAGACCTCTGCTATTCAACTCTTTTATGGTTGATGTAAGAAGGCCATCAACCCAGCCGGTACTTAAAAGCTTTTGACAGCAATAAGTAAGCGAGGAATCCCAAATATTCCATTCTCTACAAAAGAAAAGGTAATGCCATAAGTTTTTTTTGCATGGTATTATACGCCTTGTTTCAAAGCTGGAAAATGCATCAATGGCCTTTTTTTGATCCCCGGAATAAATGAAAGTTGTTAAAAGAAAGTCTGCGTAATCTTTACCATAAGCGTTTTCAGGAATAGCGGAAAACAAACCGGCGATTTTTTTGCTTTGAAGTAAGTCCGGTTCCTTTTTAGACAAAACCTGAAGCAAATCCCATCTTAATTTATCAGATATTTCATCAAGCTCTATACAATATCGGTACAGCTTAATGGCTTTTTCATCTACTCTGGAATCTTGAAGCCAAAATGCAGACAAAAGGATGTTTGCAACGAGATTATCCTTAGTTTTGTTATAAATTCTATTTAAGGTAATAAAATTTTCTTTTAACAAAAACTGCGAAACAATGCTTTTCCCACGCCTACTTAAGGATTTAGACATATAAAGACGACTGACCATGCGATGTATGCGTTTTTTACTTATTTTCTTATTACAGAATAAATCCTTGTGTTTGTTAAAATACCGTGCAGCGGCGGTAAAGCGTTTTTCCGCAAGGAAAACTTCAAGCTTCCCCAATAGTGCGGGAATATATAGGGGATCGAGTTTAATTGCTTGCATAAACATCTTGTCGGCCAATGCAGGTTTTCCTGACAGCATATATTGAACCCCCAAGCCATAATAGCCGAATGGGCGGTTTGGTTTTCTTCGAATGTAGCCTTGAAATTTAATTATACGGATATCAACCAAAAGCTCCTGATCAAGCATGTAATCTCCCCTAGTTTCATGGATTTTCAATATTTGTCTGTGTTTCATCCAAATATTCTTGAATAATTTTCTGGACATGGGTGTCTTTAATCGTGATAGATATCTGGATCCTTCGGTTTTTCGTCTTTGATGCTTCTGTTGTTCCCGGATCAATTGGGCGGAAATATGAATAACCTGTTGCTGCAAAATATGAGCCATATTTTGTTTCAAGCTTAGGGTTTTTCGCCATCATAGTGTTTATAACCGAATAGGCTCTTGCACATGAAAGATCGTAGTTGCTTTGATAAGTGCCATCAATGTCCGCATGACCTTCAATGTTGATAGAATCAATATAATCACGGATGCTAACGTCATCCAAAATTCTTTCAAATGCAACTGCAAATCGGCTAAGAAGAGCCTGACCTTCTAAAGATATGTCAGAAGATTTTTTTGCGAATAAGAGGCTGTTATTGATAACAAGATTAGCGTTGTTGTCTATATCAACCAGCGGTTCACCGTCAGGAGTGGTAGATGTTCCGATTTCGTCCTCAATCGAATCCTTCACTTGTTTTAAAATGTTCAACCGTAGTACGGATATATTTTGAAGCTTAGCCCTCAAATCGGACAGTTCCTGGTTACTGTTGGCAATAATTTTTTCCTGCTCCAAAAGCTTTTCCATTGATATGGTAAGCTCTCTTTTTCCCTGCTCAACCTCCGCTTTTAAATTTTCAGCTTCACTTTCCATTATTCGAATTGCATCTTCCTTTTCGGATATCTCAAGTTTTTTTAATTCCAGAGAATCACCGGCTTTTTTCAACTCATCATTCATTGACGAGAGCTCACTCTTTTTCTCGTCAAGCTTCTGATTCCATGCAGATACAGTTAAAATCTGTTGCAAATAAGCAATAAACACAAGGAAAAAAAGCACAAGAACTATTGTGGACATTATATCAGTAAAGGATGGCCAATAATTATGTGGTTCTTCATGTTTTTTAAAATTACGGGTTCGTGCCTTCATAAAAGCAAGACCTCCTTTTCAAAAGCTCGCTATTCGGGCGTTGAAGGTTCCTCAACCTTGCGCTCAGACATCAAGCGGTCAATCCTGGCCACTGCCACCTCATTATAAGTGAGTATCTGATCGGGGAGAGAAGCTATTGTTTTTGCAAACAATCCCTGATTTTCACGGAATTTATCAAGCAATTGAATAATATCTTTCATACTGTCTTCCATGGAATGCTTCATTTGTCTATTAAGTTCTTCACTGCTGTTTGAGAGGGATTTTGAAAAAGAAACTGCAGCCTGATTTCCAAGCCCGCTTATTTCGCTGCTGAGCTTTGACATTAGGTTTGTAAAATTCTCTTGATATATTTCCAAGTCTCTTGTATGCTGCTGCATATTGGTGTTCATGGAACCGGCAAGCCCTTCCACAACCTGAACCGTCGAGGAAACATCACCTATGAGCTGGCTAATGTCGCTTACAAGCTGCCTGTTAAATGTGGACATTTCATCAGCAGCTTCACGTATATTATTGGAAAAGCTTTCGATGCTATTATAGTTTTCTACTACGATATCGGAGGATTTTGTTAAAGCCTCGGTAACCTTAATAAAATTAACATCCATTCTCTCTATATTGTTACGCATGTTCAAATTGAACTCATTTAAATCCCTCATGTTTGAACCAAAGTTTGTTAGAGATTTGTCAAATTTATCGACAGTGGTATCAAGTGCCTGGCTCGAGACGTTTACATCCATAACAACATTTGTAAGCTTTTCTCCAAAGCTTTCAACAGTTGACTTAAGAGATGCCTGGATTTTGTCACCAAACTCCATAAATGTTTCCTTAAGGATGTTGTTCATCATTGTGTATTCGGTTTCCTTATCCTTTGAAACAAACAGAGACAGATGGTTGTCAAGATATTCTTCAACTTGAACCATGAGGTTTTCCTTGCTCTCTTCTGCGTTTACGACAGACAGAAAAATTGTATTAATAATTGAGCATCCAACCCCCACAAGACTTGTTACAAAAGCCACCGACATACCCTCAAGAGAAGCTACAAGGCGCATTAACAGTTCATTAATGCCGGTGCTTTCAATAAGCTCAATAAATTCAATACTTGTAAAGATGCCTGCAAGCTCAGCAACAGCAGCTGTGAGGCCAACAAAAGTACCAAAAAGACCAAGGGCAATTAAAAGCGAGTTTGTATTTTTAATAAAGCGCTCTCCCAAGGCCATGCCACGAAGTCGGAGACTAAAGTTTTTTTCAATTATTGCCTGAGTATTTACCTCGCTTAAGCAGTCTTTAGCTGTATTTATGTAATCTTCAATTATTTTGTTTAAGATGTCTGAATGAAAGCTTCGTTCTTTTCTGCGGCGCCAATCCAGCAGATCCTCCAAAATTATAATATATTTTTTTCGAATGATTAGATTGAAAGCAAAAGAAATAATGAAAACAATTAAAGTAGTAACAATAATAACCATTCCAAAGCCTTGAACCTGCAGATAAACATTTTTAGGTGTGTCTAACAATAAAACTCACACCTTTCTTAAGTTTTTAGGCAAATTGATACCTTATTGATTCAAAGAAAGCCATACCTGTTTATTGAATGCTAATAAAAGAAAATGCTTATAATCAGGTACAAGCATTACATTAAAAATAGTATAGCATATTTTCCAAAAAAATAGGTTACAAATGGATTAAGAATATTAATGGCATACGGTGGCGAATTATGTTATAATACTCAAAAAAGTTTGTATTCATTGTTAATGTATAAATCCTGAGTTTTGGCTAACTTGGGCTTTTGATAAATGTCAAGGCTATGGGGGCGATAAATGTGAAAACTATTGAAGAAATTAACGAAAAAATTAAGCAAGGAACAGCTGTTGTAGTCACTGCCGAGGAAATGATCGGTATTGTTGAGGAAATTGGCACAAAAAAGGCTGCACAGAAAGTTGATGTAGTTACCACGGGAACATTCAGTCCTATGTGCTCTAGTGGAGCATTCATTAATTTTGGACACTCTAATCCTCCAATCCGTATGACAAAGGTATGGCTTAACGATGTTATGGCATATGCGGGCATTGCTGCCGTTGATGCATATATAGGTGCTACTGAGCTTTCCGAAAGCCAAGGAATGGCGTATGGCGGCGCTCATGTTATTGAGGATTTTATCAGCGGAAAGGACATCCGGTTATATGCAGAAAGCTATGGAACGGATTGTTACCCGAGGAAAAACATAACGGCTACAATAAACAAATACAACGTGAACCAGGCGATTATGTTTAACCCCAGAAATTGTTATCAGAATTACCCCGCAGGCACTAATTCCACTGATAAAACAATTTACACATATATGGGCACGCTGCTTCCGCAATTCGGAAATGTCACATACTGTACATCAGGTCAGCTTAGCCCGCTTTTAAATGATCCGGAATACCGAACTATCGGGATTGGAACGAGGGTGTTCTTAGGTGGAACTCAAGGTTATGTGGCATACCAGGGTACTCAGCATGATCCCGGTCAGGAGCGTATGCCAAACGGTACACCGGTCAGTATGGCCGGAACGCTTTCACTTATAGGCGATATGAAGAAAATGTCTGCCAAGTATATTCGAGCTGCGGTTTATGAGAAATACGGAACAACGCTTTTTGTAGGTATAGGCATTCCCATTCCCATTCTTGATGAGGACATGGCAGCAAAAACCGCTGTTTCTGACAAGGATATATATACAAATATTGTGGATAAAAGCGGAGCAACGTCCTTTTCTCAAAGAGTTTCATACGGTGAGCTTAGAAGCGGCAGTGTTATAGTTAACGGGAAAAAAGTTCCCACAGCTCCGCTATCCAGCA
>DOWI01000069.1 GCA_003519645.1 Oscillospiraceae bacterium | reverse complement strand
GACCGTGACACACGATGAATATACACCAACATCCGTTTGTTTGCAAATGTGCAGGCAAGCGGCTTTTTTTAATTTGGAGGTAATTATGGATAAGAAACAGGAGGAAACCACGCAGCAGATTGGGAAAGCCGTTTTTGTAATCGTATCGCATTACGGAAAACAATCGCCNNAAATGACAAAGCTTCTTGAACAGCGTAAACTATCATTGAACACTGTTTAATTGGCGGGAAGGAGGTTAATTTGAACCAGTTAAGCAAGCAAATAGACCAAAATAAAATTGCCGCTCTGTATTGTCGTCTTTCAAGGGACGACGATATGGAGGGTGAAAGCAACAGTATTGCCAATCAGAAAAAGTTGCTAACCAGAGCCGCTAACGACTACGGTTATAAGAAAACCAACGTGTATGTTGACGATGGCATAAGCGGCACAACTTTTGAGCGTCCCGGCTTCAAACGCATGGAAAAAGCAATTGCAGATGGCGTAATCGGCGCTGTGTTCGTCAAGGATATGTCCCGACTTGGACGAGATTATCTCAAGGTCGGGTATTATACCGATTCATTCTTTCCGGATCATGGCGTCCGGTTCGTCGCTGTAAATGATTGCGTTGACAGTGATGATGGTGAAAACGAGTTTGCACCGTTTCGCAATATTATGAACGAATGGTATGCTCGTGATGCCAGCCGCAAGGTTCGCATGGCGCACCGCATCCGAGGCAATGCCGGCGAGCCGCTTTCAAAGCCGCCATACGGATATATGAAGGATGAAAACAATCCGAAGCAGTGGGTTATTGATGAGGAAGCGGCGAAGGTGGTGAAACGGATTTTCACTATGTATC
Organism: Oscillospiraceae bacterium; assembly: GCA_003519645.1. Next base: position 3,410 of record DOWI01000069.1, on the reverse strand, counting down.
TGGATGGATACGGAATCGAACAGATCGCAGGCGCTCTTGAGCGTGACAAAATCTTGAAACCCAATATGTACGCAAAGGAGCATGGCTTCAAGGTCGCCGGTAAAGTTGATATGAAAACGCCCTATCGCTGGGAGCATTCGACTGTATCAAAAATTCTGACACTTCAGGAGTATTGCGGTGATGTTATCAATTTTAAAACCTATTCAAAATCGTACAAGAACAAGGCGCGCATTAAAAATCCGGAAGAAAACTGGGCGGTGTTTGAGAATGTGCATACGCCAGTCATTGAAAGGGAGTTGTTTGAAAAGGTGCAGGAAAAGCGAGGAAAAGTCCGCAATAAACGCATTTCGTCCGACGGACAGCACAATATGTTTTCGGGGCTTCTGGTGTGCTCCACCTGTGGGTCAAACCTGCACTATCATTTTAATCAGAAGAACCATGACATCACTTATTTTAACTGCGCCATCTACAATAGTCGAAAGACCGAATGTGATGCCACCCATTATATCCGCACGGATTTTCTGACCGAAGTCGTCAAAAATGATCTTGCGAGGATTGTTGCTTTTACAAAGCAATACGAGGATGAATTTCTTAAGGCATTGATGAACTTTACCAACCGTGAGATTATCGAGCATAACGCAGCGGTGGAGAAGGAATTAAACACCTTGACCAGCCGAAACAACGAGCTTGATATTTTATTCGAACGAATCTACGAGGATTCGGTCAGCGGTAAAATTTCAGAGGATCGGTTTGCAAAAATGTCCGCAAAATACGAGGGCGAGCAGGCGACAATTTCACAGCGCATTTCGGAGCTGAAAAAGGAAATCCGCCAGCAATCCCAACAGAGCGGATCGATAGCGGAGTTTCTGGATGTTGTCAAAAGGTATACCGAAATGCAGGAATTGACACCGCAGATTTTAAGGGAGTTTGTAAGCAAAATCATCGTTCATCACCGACAGCGGATTGATGGCGTAGATGTGCAGAAAATAGAAATCGTCTACAACTGCATCGGTGCTATCGATTTTCCGGATTTGGAATTGATTCCGAACAATGATGTGAATCTGCAAACCAGAAAAGGAGTCAAATTGGTCAGCCAAAGTGCATAACAATGAGCCATAGACAAAAAAGGAGTATCCTTATAGGCTCAAATCCTATAAGGATACTCGATATGGTCGGGATGACAGGATTCGAACCTGCGGCATCTTGGTCCCAAACCAAGCGCTCTACCAAACTGAGCTACACCCCGATGTTAACGNNAATTTAATTTTTTCTTTCTGTAAGTGGTCAAAACTGTGGTCAAATGCTGTTTTTTCGTGAATTTGCGATTTTAGAAATGTCCTTAAAATGGCTTGAAATAAGGCTTTGTCGGACTTTCCTCTTTTCATCGGACGAAGTCGGGTGCACGCTCCCAAACCAAGCGCTCTATCAGATTGAGCTACGCCTCGTAGTTTCAAATGCAGCTCAGTTTTCCGAGCCCCACCTGAATCATATTATTTTTGTCAGCGTTACGATTATAATACACAGTCGCCCTAGTGTCAAGGTAAGAAATTGTGCCGGTTCATCCCTTTTCTGTCCGGTTTTTGTCCTGCCGCTGTTTTAAAGCATTCTTGTCTCGTTGATGACAAGCTCAAAATCCATGCCCAGAAAGCCTGCCGCCGATTTGCACAACGTCATGCGGGTTAAAAAAATTGCAAAATAGTCCATAACCGGACAAATCGAGGTATCAATCTGCAGTCTAAGCGAAACAATACTGGCTTCTTTCAAGACGTTCAGCGACGAATCCATAACCGCGTAGTTAACCCGGTCATGAATGTCGAATTCCTGCTTTTTTGCCCGTACACGGCTGCGGCGGACATCGCTTTTATCGGCAAGAATCAGCGCGGCGCACATAGGTGTGACCGCATTCGCCGTTCCCTCATCATGATTTCCGATGGCTGTCATGATTGCGATTGCCTCTTTTGTCTCGGATCCCATTGTGCGTAGCAGGTCAAAAGCCAGCAGCGCCCCCGACATGGCGTGATTGCTGCGATTGACGGCGTTTCCGATATCATGCATAAATCCCGCAATCTTTGCCAGTTCACAGGTGCGGGCATCAAAGCCCATCGTCTCCAGAATGTCATAGGCTGACTTTGCCGTCAATTCCACATGGGCAAATCCGTGATCGGTGAAGCCGATCACCCCCAAAACATCGTTTCCGGCTTCAATCAGCGCACAGATTTCAGGATTATTGCGTACACTTTCATAAGTAATCAATGCCATCTTCCTTTTTGGTCAACATATTGTTTATTGTATCCGTTTTTGGGGTAAGATGCAACTGCACGCAAAATTATGGCTGATAACTCCGGTATGTACTACCTCGACATATTTCGTGCCACCTGCCTTAAAGAGCAAAGCTTTCCTCAGCTAGGTTTCGCCTGACTTATTTCCTTTCAGCAAATAATCGGTTGATACATCATAAAAGTCGGATAGCTGAATAATGGTTTGCAATGAGGGCTCGATTTTGCCGCTTTCGTAATATGCATAGGTAGAACGATTTAAATTGAGTACTCTTGAAATATCGTTTTGTGTCAATTTTCTGCTCTTACGTAAAATTTTCAGTCTTTGTGAAAGATTAAATTAAATATGGTTCATACGATAACTACCCTTTGTATTTTTGTATATCATGCTTAATATATTGAGCGTTGCCAACAAATTAAGTATGGTAAACTGAATTTGGTGAACGTATATGATTAGCTATGAGCCGTTTTATAATACCCTCTTAAAAAAGGTATTACAGAGTATCAGTTAATCTTCAAACAAGGTTTTTCAGCCAACATACTGCATCGAATCAAGCATGGCTATGCGATCAGCACAAAAACCATTGATGCACTCTGTTTTGTTTTGGACTGCCAAGTTGAGGATATCATTCAGCATATCAAGGAATAACTTTTCATGTTGGTGTTTCACGGGGGGTATGAATATCTTAACCCTCAGCGCCATAGGGATCATATCATTGTTTTGAGTAATCATCTGTATTTTGCCCCCTGCCGACAAGCAGGGGGATTTTCCTTTCCGCGCTGAACCACCACCCTAATAAAGATTGACAAATTTACTACAAACAGATTATAATATAAATTGGTTTATTAATATAAATACTATATAATCACATCATAAAGATCAAAAGGCGGAATGCTCCGCTGGAAGGATGGGTTCAATGGGTTACACACTGGCACAAAAACTGATTCGCTCGCATTTGCTGAGCGGTGACATGACACCGGGCAGCGAAATCGGGCTTGGTATCGACCAGACGCTTACACAGGACGCAACGGGCACCATGGCATATCTTGAATTTGAGGCAATGGGCGTTCCCCGCGTCAAAACCGGTTTGAAGGGTGTTATGATCAATATAAGCAACAGACAGCCCGGTTTTT
>DOWI01000244.1 GCA_003519645.1 Oscillospiraceae bacterium | reverse complement strand
CCTTGAAAAATTCGGCATAGTCGTAACAATCGGTTATGCCGTTTTTTCTTTCTTGCTCGGAAGTTCCACTGCTCCGATACAGTTGTAGATTATCTGAATACGCTGAACCCTGTGACCATCCATTTTTTCAGCTTTGAATACAATTATCTTTTCTACAAACTCTCTAATAATCTCAGCATCCAATTCCTTGATGTCTGTGTACTTCCTTACCAATGACAGGAAGTGTTCAGCATTGAGGGATTNNGATTTTTCTTTTGCGTGGTCAATGAAGTCCTGCAAGGCAGTCACACGGGCATTGAGTTCTTTTTGCTCCGATTCGTATGTAGCAGACATTTTCATAAAACGCTCATCACTAATTTTGCCTTCCACATTATCCTCATAGAGCCTTTGGATAATGGTGTCCAGTTTGCTGATACGAGCCTTTGCCTGTTCATATTCCTTGTGGCTGTCTTTGAGTTCCTTGTTTAGTTCCTTTTCAGAATTACTTGTAACCAAGTGCAGAAATTCATCTTCATGCTCCCTTGCAAAAGCAGTCACACGCTGTAAATCCTGTAGCAGCAGTTGTTCCACCACTATATTTCTAATTTGGTGGGAAGTACAGTTGTTTTTACCACGCTTACGATAGGTGGAGCATACCATATGTTCCTTATCGTGTTCCCAGCCTCTTGCACGGACTTGATACATCTTACAGCCACAATCAGCACAATATATCATGCCAGACAGTGTGGGCATTTCGCCCATAGGTGTGAATCTGCGTCTGCCATCACGAATTCTCTGAACAATATCAAAGGTTTCTTTGTCGATTATAGAATCGTGGGTATGCTCAAATATCTTCCATTCAGATGGGTCGTTTTGTATTTTCTTCTTGCTCTTGTAGGACTTTTTATGAGATTTAAAGTTCACAGTGTGTCCGAGGTATTCCTGTTTGGCTAAAATATCTGCAACAGTTCTGCTTTGCCATGCATAAGGATTGATAGGAACATAACCCGGATTTAATCCTATTTCCTTGAAATGAGCAGTTGGGCATAAAATATTTCGTTTGGTCAGTTCCTTTGCAATCTGTGTCGGCCCCAACCCCTGCATACAAAGGTGGAAGATTTCCTTTACCACTGTTGCAGCGTCTTCATCAATAATCCAGTGTAGCTTGTCCTGTGGGTCTTTCACATATCCGTATGGCGGATTGGTGCAGAGCGGTTTGCCCGATTCTCCCTTTGCCTTGAATACGGCTCGAATTTTTTTACTTGTATCCTTGGCATACCATTCATTAATGATATTTAGAAATGGGGTAAAATCACTGTCCTGTTGGTTGGCACTGTCAACACCATTGTTAATTGCGATAAAGCGAACATCTGCCTCTGGGAATGCCACCTCGGTGTAATAACCAACTTTCAAATAATCTCTGCCTAGTCTGGACATATCTTTTACGATAATGGTGGCAACATTGCCATCGCCCATCTCGGCTATCATCTTCTGAAAATCAGGTCTATCGAAGTTGGTACCACTGAAACCATCGTCAACGAAAAATTTGGTGTTTATAAATCCATTGTCTTCAGCGTATTTCTGCAAAATTGCTTTATGGTTCTTGATACTGTTGCTGTCTCCTTGAAGTTCATCATCACGGGATAATCTGCAATAAAGTGCGGTGATTTTCTCCTCAAGGGCTGCATTCATATTAGGCTGTCTATTCATAATTTTTTGCTCCTTTCCGACAGCCTTCAAGCGGTAATTCATGCTGACCTTTGGCAAGATACCTCTGGTCAGTATGACATATTACCGTACTATTTCGCTGAAGTGTAGTCTTTTTGCGATAATAATTGTGTCGTTTCCGATAACTTTTCAAGGTCTTTTGTATTGCTCATAATAAGCCTTTTCACCTTGGCATAAGCGGTTTCTTTGGCGGTATCGCTGACCATAGATTCCACAATATACACCGTTCCACCGATAGAAGTTTCAGTGATACGGCTTTTGTTAATTTCATTATTCATATTGTATGCACCTCTTTCTATCGGCTAACGATATAAAATCAGAATATTACTGACCCCAAATTTGGGTTAAGCAATCTGAATAACCTTGACTGCATCCGGACGAACCAAGCGTCCATCAACAAATTCAAATGCAAGGTAGCCAATCTGGTCATGCAAAGTAAATTTCTCTTTCAGTGTTCTGACGCTAACTAACTTTCTGTCAACCACCCAATAATATGAGAAGTCCCCGAATGCCACAGGCTTAGCACCTACTCCAATAGATGACATTTCATTAGAGATAACAACAGGCTTACCCATAAGGGTGTCTGCACCGCCACGCCATAAGAAGTTTCCAGTATCATCTTTCAGATTGCGAAGATAAAGTGCTGTTTCATCATTCATCATCCAGCTACCGTTAGTACGGTATTCGGGTTTTACGGAGAAGAATAGTTTGTAGATATCTTCAAATGTAAGCGTGGTGGTAGTTGTGCCAATCTCTGCACCTCCCGTTTCAGCAAGAATACCCACAGGCTCTGCATTGCCAACACCGTTCACAAATCCGTGTTCTTCACCTTTGGCAAAGTTCTTTGCAAGTCGGTCTGTAAGGTAATTCTCAATATTGAAGCTGACATCGTGGATGAAGTCCTCGTCCAGTTTTACAAAGGCTGCCAATTTACAGCTTTCCAATTTATGCTCTGTGAAATCTTCCATACCATCGTAGACAGGAATACTGCCACCTTCCGGTACCCACATTGCTATATCTTCACAGTCTTTAGCGAAGATACGGTAACCATTATTGAGTGCAGATATGGTAGTACCGATTCTTCGGAACAGACTCTTTTTACTCAGTGCAGTAGAATACTTATTCTGAGCAACCACAGGCAGTGGATATGCTCCTGTGGCACGGTCAACACACATAGCAAGTACATTTTCGCAGCCTTCATAGCCACGAGTAAGATTCCAAAAATTTTTATCGTATTCTGGGTCTCCTGTATGGAGAGTCATAATTTTGTTTTCATTCATGATGAAAATCCTCCTTGATTTTTGATTAAATTCATATTTTATGTGTTTTTTCAAACAGCTTTGAACGGATAGCAAGGCTGAAAAGCCAATAAATACGCCACTTTAAGGCACTGAGCCAATAGGGGATATTACCCCTTTGAATTTGCGTTTTTGTGCGTGAGAGCCTTGCCCCGTTTTCCGCTATAGCAGTGGTAGAGATTTAGACCGCCCGTACCTCGATCACTGTTTACTGAATCTTGCTTGGTTTCAGATAAAGACCACGCTTTTTGCAGAAGTCTGCAAGGTCTTCACAATCTGCAATATCAAATTCATAATGACCTCCGCTAAAATGAAGATGATATGCCTTTGAAATTGTAATAGGAATGTTATCCTTGGTATAAAGCACAATCTTGTTGTGAAGCTTGAAATACTTTTCGAATTCTTCTTTGCTCATCATGGCAAATGCCTCCTTAATCTTTGTTGCAGGAACTGCATACATACAGTCCTCGTCTGTTGTTATCTGTAGCACTGCCGATAAGTTTTAGTGGCTTACCGCAGGCAGGGCAGTGAATGGTAAATGCTCCTGTTACTCAAAACGCTTTGGTGTTTTTGGTACACAAGCGGAAGTGGTGTGGAATCATTTCTTCCAACCACACGCTGTGGTTACGGCTTACAGTGTCACGATTGTAAGCTGGAAACAGTGCGGCCTTTTCTTTCCCCTCACTATCGCAGTCGATAACAGGATAATATTTGATTTCCTTCATTTGCTCACACTGCCTTTCCATCGGTATCGAAGAATCGACCTTTGCAATAAGCAAGTGCCTCTTCGTATGTACNNACTGGAGAAATTGCACTCAGCTTTCCAAATACCAAGTTCTTTATTGCGTGACACCGCCACAGGCTGACCACTTTTGTTCTGTAACAGCAGTTTGCATTCATATCCCTTGCGAGAGAAATCTGCTGCTCGATGTTTCATGGGTTTTGCCCCATAGAAAAAGTTAAATCTCATATTTGTTTGCTCCTTTCATTGATGTTGCTTTCCATAATTGGAATGCGAGTTTTACTCATATCTGAGTAAGTGTTTTATGCAGTCATAGGCATCACCCCTTTCAAATTCACAGTGGTGGGGCATATTGTGGCAAGTAATAATGGTTATATTAAAATATTGATTTCCTATAGAGAAATACCTATATTACTTGCCCCATACTGCCCCTGTGTTTATTCAAGAAAATCTGACAGTAACCGATAGCCAATGATTACTGTTGTTTTCTCTCCGCCGGACTTCGGACGCTTACGCTTGACTTCCGTTACAGAGGAAAGACTTTGCTTGAAGTTCTTCATGCTTTCTGCATATTGCCCGTTTTCAATGCACCATGATTTGTAACGGTTATAGACCTCAGAGGTACGTTCCTCGTAATCTGCACCTTCCTCCAAGCAGTCCTCAATGAATAGCAGAGTTTTATTGCTGTCATGCNNGCGGCATCTTAAGTCCATGCTTCTGTAACTGCTCATAGCCTTTTAACAGCCAATTAAGGATTGCTGATTGCACCTGTGGTTTCATAAATTCTCGCTTTAAGCCTTTATCCTGTTCGGATTCAGCAAAGTGGCGTTCAAATGGAATGATGATAACTCGTCCACTAGCAAATACGGTCATATCGTTTACCACAGGCAGATAATTGGTATTGATATATAACTTAAACTGTGGTGCAAAATCAAAGCTGTTCTCATGGAGAAAACGAGCATTGATAGTGTCATTGCCAGTCATGTTTTTTACTAAAGCTGCGTTCAGCACTAGACTTTTCCCCGGCTCTGCAATATTTACAAAGCGTACTCCTGCAAGGCGGGCAACATCCTCACTTGGCTGTGAACTGTTGGTGTTATTCTTCTGAGCAATGGTTTCAGGTCTTGCGGTGCAGCCATAACTGCTGAATACCTTTAGTACGCTTTCACAGAGCGTACCTTTGCCATTTCTGGTGGTAGCACCATAGAGGATACTCATGCATTCATGACGGGTATCGCCACTAAGGGCATAGCCAAGCACCTTTTGAAGGAACACGGCTCGTTCATTGTCACCACTCATAATTTCTGTTATGAAGTTATCCCAACGGTCACTGTTAAGCAAAGGGTCGTAAGCAACAGCAGATATTTTTGTTAACAGGTCACTACTGCAATGCTCCGTAAACTTTCCAGAATCGAGATGCAGAGTGCCATTGTTACAATTGAAGATGTATGGGTCTTTATCAAATTCCACATAGGAAATGGGATGATGAACCTGTGCGTCCTTTAGAACATTTACTCGATAGCCATGCGTCTGCCATCGTTTGGAATAATCCATATAACTTTTCCGCTGATGCTCGTCCTTTATCTCCAAAGCATACAGATGGAGCAGATTTGCTAGTTCCATACAATATCGCATTGCTTTCAGTCCACCTGTATCCGTAGACCAAGTACCATCTGCATAGCAGAACCACGACCTGCGTTCCGGAACATAGCGAAGTTTCTCTTGATAGAAGTCTGCAAACAGCTTTCCTGCACCAATATCTGTCCACGGGTATTTCATGGTATCCGCAGGATTGAGTGTAATGAGCCTTTGCAGTTCATAGTTAAAATCCGTATCTGGGTTGGTTTTGATTGGCTGATAGAAGTTTTTCATATTGCCGACTGCTTTCATAATAGTGAGATTGCCATAGGTATCTGCACCACGCTGTTCATCCCACTTATCACGGTATAGGTCTGACTGGCGAAATAGCCTGTCCACTTGCTCTACATTCCCATTGCAATAAAATGCAAGCATGGAGCAGAGTGCTGAATCAGCTTCACTGTTTGATGGATAGCCTGTAATGTCACCATTCCAAAGCTTGCTGAATTTCTCACCATTGACTGCATTCATGGCTTTTTCCAATACGCTCTCGTCAGAAAGATAGCTGTCACGCTCTAAATCCGGATTAATTGTATTTAGAGGCTGCTTCCTTTTCATATGCGTATCAAGTAACCAATGCATGGCTTTAGACTGCTCCGTCACATTGGCTTGCTGATATACATTTCCTGTGAGCGTTACAAAACGATTGGTAGCCCCTGCAACATAGACCTCCACATTGCCTTTCTTGATATAGAAGGTAGTGCTGT
>DOWI01000460.1 GCA_003519645.1 Oscillospiraceae bacterium | reverse complement strand
GGCAGCAGTCGGCCATTGATGAAATGCGCAGACTGGAAAGCAAGCTTCTGCCGGAGGAAGTGGATTATAACGGGATTAAGGGTTTGAGAAAAGAAGCCCAGGAAAAGCTGACAAAAATAAAACCCCGTAGTGTCGGACAGGCATCTCGAATCAGCGGTGTTAGTCCCGCTGACATATCTGTGCTGATTGTTTGGCTCAACACCAATGTGCAATAGAGAAAAGCCTGACGGAGGGAGAAATCAGAGCAGAGAATCCGATTGCCGTTTCACGGTTAAGGATTAAACTGTTAAGTGAAAACGGAACGCAGAGGATAGCGTTACCTACAATCAGAGAAAAGGCAGGAATACAGATGGCAGTAATTGATCGGGGATTGTTAAAAGAAAAGGCGGCGCAGCTTGATGTGGTGCTGGAGGATACAGCATTGGATCGTTTTGAGTTGATGGCTGCACTGATGGTGGAATGGAATGAAAAAATTAATCTTACCGCCATAACCCAGCCCAATGAAATTGTCATAAAGCATTTTATAGACAGTCTGACTGCTGCTTGGTTGCTGCCGGAGGGAGCCTTTTCTCTGATTGATGTCGGAACAGGTGCGGGATTTCCCGGTGTTCCCCTCGCCATTGTTCGCCCCGATAGCAAGCTTACGCTGCTTGACAGCCTGAATAAAAGGCTTGTATACCTCAAGGAGTTATGCCGTGCCCTTGAGATTGAAGCCGAGCTTGTTCACGCCAGGGCCGAGGATGCTGGACAGAAAAGGGAAATGCGGGAGCGTTTTGATGTTGTGACTGCCCGAGCGGTCGCTACACTTCCGGTCTTGTGCGAATACTGCTTGCCTTTAGTTAAAGTCGGGGGAAAATTTATCGCCATGAAGGGTCCGGAGGGTGAAGCCGAAGCAAAAGCATCTGAAAATGCGGTAAAGCGACTGGGCGGCCAGATGAGCGCAATTGAGAAATGCCAAATTCAAGCAGCCGATACCAACATTGAGCGACGGTTGATTGTTTTTGACAAAATTTCGATAACGCCGCCAAAATATCCTCGAAACGCCGCTAAAATAAAAAAACAACCCTTATAATAATTTCTCCCGACGACACAATTCCGCAAAATGGTAATTCTAACCATGATATACTGACGCGGAAAGGATGTGTCAGTATGCAGATTGGAAAAAGAAAAAGCAGGTATAAATATAGTGGTAGGGTATTACTGATTCCCACGAACGAAATTCAATCCAACCCGGATCAGCCACGTCGCACGTTCAGCTATGAGAAACTGCTTGAGTTGGCACAGAGTATTGACGAAAACGGACTGCTAAACCCGGTTTCGGTGACCTTTCGGGAAGACAAGCCTGTTTTGGTTGCCGGCGAGAGACGCCTGCGAGCCGCCAAAANNCAAAATTGCCGGGATGAAACAAATTCCTTGCATTGAGGTAGAAGCCGATGAATCCAAAGCCGCACTTTTAACATTGATTGAAAATCTCCAGCGTGAAGATATGAACTGCTTTGAGGAAGCCGAAGGAATCAAACGTCTGATTCGGGTTTACGGTCTGACACAGGAGGAGGCGTCTCATCAGCTTGGATGTGCGCAATCCACCGTAGCCAACCGGCTTAGAATATTGAAATTGTCCCAGGAGGAACGCGAAATTATTATCAAGGAAGGTCTGACAGAACGCCACGCACGCACGCTTATTCGGCTACCGGAAGGACCAAAGCGGCTGGCAGCCNNCGCAGCACTATTGAGAATTGCACAGGGCCGTTTGAATGTAGCCCAAAGTGAACGATTGGTTGAAGAAATTCTCGAGACCAGAGAAGATGAAAAACGAAGAAAACCCATGCCACTGGTACGGGATGTAAGATTATTTATTAATACCGTAAGCCATGCGGTTGATACCATGCGGCGTTCTGGTATCGAGGCAAGTGCCGAGAAAATCGAGACCGAGGAATACATAGAATATCTTGTTAGAATCCCAAAAGGGACAGCAGTAGCAGCGTCAAATCGTCAAAAGAGCAGCTGTACGGCATAACACCATAAGAAGATTATAAAAAACAGACGTTTTTCAGACTTTGGTTGCACATCTCCCAAGTCTGACATAAAAACGTCTGTTTTATGTTTCACATGAAACAATAAGCAGAAAACTTATATAAAAGTCATTCCCCCCTTTTTAAATGGCAACAATTATGGTATAATACATCGCAAAGGTGTCTATCGCCACCATTGCGATATGGGAAAACCGCTGTTCGGGCTAAACGCCCTCCTGCTGCAGAGCAGCACCGCGTTTTTTCCGGTTGTCTAATACTTTATGGTGTAGAGCACACAAAGGTGTCTATCGCCACCATTGCGATGTATGGTATAATAATCGGCATAACAAGGTTTTACAGTCATCATATTCGGATATACACCCGGAAAGGACAAGGACGAAACATGGGAAAGATTATAGCGGTTGTCAATCAAAAGGGCGGAGTCGGCAAAACCACGACCACCGTTAATCTGACTTCTGCACTGGGGGCATGCGGAAAACGCTGCCTGCTTGTGGACGTTGATCCCCAGGGAAATGCCACCAGTGGGCTGGGCATCAGCAAGAAAGAAAGTATGATTTCAACCTATGAGCTTTTGATTGGAAATGCGCAGCCCCAAAACGCGGTGCAGCATACAGCCTTTCGGAATCTTGATTTGCTTCCGGCTGGCATACGGCTGGCAGGTGCAGAGATTGAAATGGTTGATGTCAACCGAAGGGAAAGCCGCCTGACGGCAACTCTGGCGCCTTTGCGGGATCAATATGATTTTATTTTGATTGATTGTCCGCCCTCACTCGGCTTGCTTACACTGAACGCTTTATGTGCCGCCGACACTCTTTTGGTTCCAATTCAGTGTGAATATTATGCGCTTGAGGGGTTATCACAGTTGATGTCTACCGTAAGACAGGTAAAAAGAATCTACAATTCGGCACTGGATATCGAGGGGGTTCTCCTCACCATGTATGACGGAAGATTAAATCTAACCCAGCAGGTTGTCAGCGAGGTTAAGCGGTTTTTCCCGAAAAAGGTATTTTCAACCGCAATTCCAAGAAATGTTCGCCTTTCGGAGGCGCCCAGCTTTGGAAAGCCCATAAACTATTATGATCCCGGCTCACGAGGATCTGTTGCTTATGATGAGCTGGCAAAGGAACTAATTGAAAAAAGAACATAACTTGATAGTAAACGAAATGGAGGCGCCGAAATGGCAGTTAAAAAAGGCGGGCTTGGCAAAGGACTGGGCGCTTTGCTTGCAGAAAATTCATTAGACGACGCTTCAAAAACCGTAACGCTGCGCATATCCGAGATTGAACCCAATCGGGCACAGCCCCGCAAGCAATTTGATGAAGCATCCTTGGCAGAGCTGTCTGAATCCATTGCCCAGCATGGTGTGTTGCAGCCTCTGCTGGTAAGGCCCATGACCGACGGATCCTATCAGCTGGTGGCAGGAGAGCGCAGATGGCGGGCGTCGAGAATGGCGGGGCTGACCGAAGTCCCGGTCNNATTCGTGAAATGGACGATCAGCAGGCATCCGAGCTTGCATTGATTGAAAATCTGCAGCGTGAGGATCTCAACCCCATGGAAGAAGCGCTGGGATATAAAACGCTTATGGATAAATATGGGCTTACCCAGGAGGAAACCGCAAAGGCGGTCAATAAATCCCGTCCGGCGGTAGCCAATGCCCTTCGCCTTCTCAATCTGCCCCAGCCAATCACCGAAATGGTTGCAGGCGGAAAGATTTCAGCAGGTCACGCCCGTGCCATTCTCTCTTTTCCCACCCAAGAAGAGCAGATGGAAGCCGTACAGGCGGTTGTTAAAAACGGCTTATCTGTTCGGGATATTGAAAAACGGGCCAAGCAAGCCAACAATGCAAAGAAGTCTGAAAAAAAGGTGCATATACGCAACAGCTTTTATGATGAAGTGGAGCTTGCTCTCACCGAGCATCTGGGCCGGCGTGTGAAAGTTGCTGAAAGCAGTAAGGGCGGCACGCTTCAGATCGAATTTTATTCACAGGATGATCTGCGAATGATTGCAAACCAGCTTTCGCCTGAAAATTAATTTAAAAGGGAGACATCCAACATGTTGGACATTAAACTGGTCCGTGCAAATCCTGATAAAGTAAAACAGGCGATGCGAAGCCGGAACAAGGATTTAGACACCGTAATCGATCGGATTATTGCCATCGATGCCGAACGCCGTGATATTACAGGCGGTACCGAGGCACTCAAAGCCGAACAGAATGCCGCCAGCAAAGAGATTCCGCGCATCCGCAAGGAGGGCGGCGACGTAGAGCCAATCATGACACGCATGAAGGCCATTTCCGAACAGGTCAAGGCGCTGAACGCAAGGCTCGGAGAACTCGAGGCGGAACAGAGAAGTGAAATGCTTTCTCTGCCCAACATTCCCCATGAAACCGTGCCGATGGGCAGGGACGACAGCCAAAACGTAGAATTGCGGCGGTTTAAAACGCCCACAGAATTTGATTTTGAACCCAAACCCCACTGGGATATTGGGGCAAGCTTGGGGATACTGGATCCCGAAACCGCAGCAAAGGTTACGGGCGCCCGTTTCCACTTTTATAAAGGTGCGGGTGCCAGACTGGAACGCTCCATCATCAGCTTTTTTCTGGATACCCATGCCGAAAATGGGTATACCGAAGTGTTTCCGCCGTTTATGGTGAATCGTGCTTCTATGACAGGAACCGGTCAGCTTCCGAAATTTGAGGAGGATGCCTTTAGGCTCGCCAATGTCGACTATTTTCTGATTCCCACCGCCGAAGTGCCGGTTACAAATATGCACCGGGATGAAATAGTAGACGGCACCAAGCTGCCCTTAAAATATTGTGCCTATTCCGCCTGTTTTCGCGCCGAAGCCGGAAGTGCCGGACGGGACACAAGAGGGTTGATCCGTCAGCACCAGTTTAATAAGGTTGAACTGGTCAAGTTTGCGTCACCCGAAAACAGCTATGAGGAGCTGGAGGGATTGACAAGGGATGCCGAACGGGTTTTGCAGCTTCTGGGGCTTCCGTACCGAGTTGTTGCGCTTTCAACCGGCGATCTTGGCTTTTCCAGCGCAAAAACCTATGATATCGAGGTTTGGATGCCGTCTTATAATCGATTTGTCGAAATTTCAAGCTGTTCCAACTTTGAAGATTTTCAGGCGAGACGGGCTGCCATTCGCTTTAAGAAGGATGTCAAGGAAAAAGCGCAGCTTGTTCACACACTTAACGGTTCGGGTGTAGCGGTAGGCCGTACAGTTGCCGCAATTCTTGAAAACTATCAAAATGTGGACGGTTCGGTGACTGTGCCCGAGGTATTGCGCCCATATATGGGTGTCGACTCTATTCGCTGACAAAAGGACGGGAGCACCCGTCCTTTCATTATGGCTTTAGCCTGTTTTGACGCGTCTTATACGTGTCAAAACCATATAAACACATCAGCATCGATATGCTGATGTAGATATGTCGGAGGAGGGAATAGCTTTAGCTATGCGTTCTTTTCGCTCATGCCAGCGGTTGCAAAGGACGTCACACCGACAAAAAATCCGTAGATTGTGATAAATGATGAGACTCAAATTCTATCGAAGCGAATAGAGGGAATGATACTCTTTTAAGTGTGGTAGGGCAAGTGATGCAGTAGAATAGCCCCTTATAGGGCTGTGCAAGCCACCGGATTAGCCGGTGGTATTGACTAAATGTAGGGATAGGGCTCTGATCTGTCTGTATTACGGCATATTAGGTAAGGAGAAAAAACAATGTCTGTTGAAACTGTTAAGAACTATTTGAACCGATGGGGACGCGGGGGAGATGTACTTGAATTTGATGAGTCAAGCGCAACTGTGGAATTGGCGGCGGCGGTGCTTGGAGTGGAACCCGGCAGAATCGCCAAAACCCTTTGCTTCAAATCGGGGGAGGGTTGCCTGCTGCTGATTGCCGCGGGAGACGTCCGAATTGACAATCCCAAATTTAAGGCGGAATTTGGATGCAAAGCCTCCATGCTGCCTCCCGATGATGTGCTTCGCTTTACAGGGCATGAGGTGGGCGGCGTCTGTCCCTTTGCACTGCCGGACGGTACACCGGTTTATGCCGATGTTTCCCTGAAACAATATGACACGGTTTTTCCTGCATGCGGCAGCAGCAATTCTGCAATCCAATTGAGCACCCAGGATTTGTGCGAATATGCTGGAATTCAGGGATGGGTGGATGTTTGCAAGCAAAGATGAACCGCCCAAGCAATTACAAGTGGTATAGATAACAATTATTATACTGGAGGGAATGTGAATGGGTCGGTATCCAATACCGTTGGATTATACATGGGACATTCAAATACCATCCTTTGATGTGGGAGAGGACAGAAAGCTGCGGCTTTCCAGTCAGCTGCGGCTTCAACAGGAAGTGGGAGAGCGGCATTTTGAGCAGGGCGGGCTGGGATTTGAAGAGTTGATGCGCCACGGATTGACGTTTGTGATAACTCGGACAAACAGTATTATTTATCGCGCGCCGCAGTTATCCCAAGCGGTCAGGCTCACAACTTGGCACAGGAGTTCAAAGGGTGTACAGTTTTTTCGCTGTTATAATTTCTATGACCAAGACGGAAAGCCGTTGATTGAAAGCGTTTCGGCGTTTGCCCTTGTCGATCCTGAAACACATAAAATACTGCGGCCGTCGGTGTTTTCACAATATGCCGTGACCCAGCAGCCGGATCGCCTCAACCATTGCCCTGATCCTGGAAAGCTTAGCCTTCCTAAAGATCTGCAGGACGCGGGAGGGCATAAGGTTGGCTGGTCAGATATTGACTACAACGGTCATCTCAACAATGCCGTATACGCTGATATTATCACCGATGCCATGCCAAAGCAGATGCGAACAAGAGACATTTCAGGCTTTTCTATTTCCTTTCTGAATGAGGCGCTGGAGGGAGAGGAAATTCGGCTGAAAACCGGAATCCAGCAACATGACCGCGAGGATACAGCATGGATTTCGGGTGACCATACAAGGGGACGCTGCTTTGATGCCTGTATCCGATTCCACCCCCAAGCTTGAAACGAGGTGGTCAAGGGTGGATACATTTGAAAGGGCGAGAAGCCGCGGCCTTTCCCGTCTGCATGAGCGGCAGGGGATTGGAACACAGGGTGAACGAAGCCTGCATGTCATCCTGAAATACTGGATTGATCCCGATGAATGCCACCATGAGGTAATGCTGGGTCTCGGCAAGATGGTGGCTGATGTGTTTGACGGNNCTGACGGGCGGCGTGTATTTGAAATCCAGACACGAAATTTCAACACCCTCCGTCCCAAGCTTGAGCGCATTCTTCCCGAATTTCCGGTAACCGTTGTTTTTCCATTGGCCAGGGAAAAGCGGCTGATCTGGGTGGATCCCGAAACAGGCGAAACCACAAAACCCCGCCGTTCGCCCAAAACCGGCAGTGTTTGGGACGCATTTTTTGAGCTTTATAAAATAAAGATGTTTTTATGCCATGAGTGTCTGACCATCAAGCTGGTGTTTTTGGATATCGAGGAGTACAGACTGCAGGATGGATGGTCGTACGACAGGAAAAGGGGATCGCATCGGATGGAGCGAATCCCCTATGCTTTGGTTGAAACAGTGGATTTGATAACCCCCGCTGACTTTGCGGCTTTGTTACCGGACGACCTGCCAAATGAATTCACCAGCGCAGATTTGGCGGTTGTAATACATATACCAAAGAATCGAGCAAGCAAAATATGCAACATTCTGTATACAATTGGTGCAATTATACGCACTGGAAAGAAAGCCAACGCATATTTGTATGAGAAAAATGCTGCAGAGTGATATCTGCAGCATTTTTATTTGTAACGGAACGCTTAAGGTCCTGCGTTCCCTAGGAATGGGAATTTAAATGCGGGTTGTAGGAGCGGATTCCATGTCATAGTGAAAACATCTCCCTCA
>DOWI01000116.1 GCA_003519645.1 Oscillospiraceae bacterium | reverse complement strand
GATTAACTGATTCAGCGTTTCGAGTGCCTTGCCGGAATCAATCATTTCTGCGGCAAGTGCAATACCTTCCTTTATGCTGTCAGCCTTACCGCCGATATAAAGCGCCGCACCTGCGTTCATTAATACAGCATTTCTCTTATGACCCTTTTCGCCATTTAAGATAGCAAGGGTGATCTTGGCGTTTTCTTCAGGTGTGCCTCCCTTCAGGTCTTCTTTCGTGCAGCGTTCAAATCCGAACTCCTCCGGCGNNAAATTTCATCTAACTTTTCCTGGCCGTATACTACCATGCCGCGTTTGACACCGAGGTTAATAAGAACCTGCGCCAGAGGTTCCACAAGATAATCGTCATACACGCCGAGAAGCTGCAAGGAAGGTGTTCCGGGATTTGTGAGAGGGCCGAGAATATTAAATACAGTTCGGAAACCGAGTTCCTTGCGAATAGCGCCCACATACTTCATAGAGGTGTGGTATTTCTGTGCAAAGAAGAAGCACATACCCACCTCGTTTAGAAGTTCTATGCATCTTGCGGGACTCTGTTGAATGTTTACGCCGAGGGCTTCCAGACAGTCTGCTGTTCCACACTGGGAGGATGCGGCTCGGTTGCCGTGCTTTGCTACTTTCATACCGCCCGCCGCCGCAACAAGGGCGGAGGTGGTGGAGATATTAAAGCTGTGCGCATTGTCGCCGCCGGTACCGACGATTTCAAAGAGCTCCATACCGGTTTCGACTTTGGTAGCGTGCGCCCTCATAGCAGCTGCAAAGCCTGCGATCTCGTCGGTCGTCTCAGCTCTTGCACTTTTGGTGGAAAGTGCGGCAAGAAAGGCGGCGTTCTGTGTGGGTGTGGTCTCACCGCTCATGATCTCATTCATCACGGTGTATGCCTCGTCATAGGTGAGGTCTTCTTTATTTACGATTTTTGCAATGGCTTCTTTAATCATGGCTCATATCTCCTTTATAAAATTTCTAAGCATCTGCTTTCCATCCGGTGTCATAATGGATTCAGGATGGAATTGTACGCCATAGATGGGGTAATCCTTATGCTGTGCAGCCATCACTTCGCCTTCCGTGGTGAGAGCGGTAATTTTCAGATACTCGGGAATTGTGTCAGCATCTGCCGCAAGAGAATGATACCGTGCGACAGGTGCAACTTCGGGACAACCTTTGAATAACAAACAATCTGCGTCAAATCTGACATTCGACTGTTTGCCGTGCATCAGTTTCTTTGCATAAGTAACCGTCGCACCGAATGCCGCACAGATGGCCTGATGACCGAGACAAACACCGAGAATCGGAATTGTTTGGCCCAGTGTTTTTACAGCTTCAATGATGATCCCGGCATTTTCCGGCCTGCCGGGACCCGGGGAAAGAATAATGCGGTCGGGGTTTAGTTCCTTAATTTGGTCAACCGTCATTTCATCGTTGCGGATGACCTTGATATTCGGCTCGATCTCGCCAATGAGTTGATAAAGGTTATAGGAAAAACTGTCGTAGTTATCGACCAAAAGAATCATAATTCTTCCTCCTGTGCAAGCTCCAGTGCTNNTTTGCTTTGTTCAGGCATTCCTCAAACTCCTTTTCAGAGACAGAGTCTGCCACAATCCCGGCACCGCTTCTTACAAACACCTTGCCGTTTTTCTTATAGGCAATGCGGATGGCAATGCAGGTGTCCATATTGCCCGTAAAGTCGATGTATCCGATAGCACCGCCATAGATGCCGCGCTTGTTGTTTTCAAGCGCTCCAATCAACTGGCAAGCTCTGATCTTCGGCGCTCCGGAGAGCGTACCTGCGGGTAGTACTGCCTCGATAGCATCCAAGGCGTCTTTATCTTCATGGATCTCTCCCAGGACTGTAGAACCGATGTGCATGACATGAGAGAAGCGTTCGATAGAATGGAACTTTTCGACCTGCACTGTGCCGAATTTGCTGATTTTTCCGAGATCGTTTCGTCCTAAATCCACCAGCATATTGTGTTCAGCAAGTTCCTTCTCGTCCTCAAGCAGCTCTGCTTCCAATGCTTTATCCTCTTCATCGGTTCCCCCTCTCGGTCTGGTCCCGGCAAGCGGAAAGGTGTGTAACACTCCGTTTTCCAGCTTGACGAGGGTTTCGGGAGAAGCGCCGGCTACCTCGACATCTGTCCCCGAAAAATAGAACATATAGGGGGATGGGTTGATGGTGCGAAGTACACGATAGGTATTGAGCAGGCTCCCTTCAAAGGGGGCACTCAGACGGTTGGAAAGTACGATCTGGAAAATATCCCCTTCGCGGATATGATGTTTCGCCTGTTCAACCATTTCGCAAAACTCTTCTTTGCCGAACAGCGGCGTTACCGCTCCAAGCAGTCTTCCTTCGGGTTCCTTTTTCTTTTCGCCATGCCTAATAAGCTCTACAAGCTGTTTTAACTCCATAACCGCTTTGTTGTAGCCGGTTTCTACATCGTCCAGCGGCATGTTGACGATGAGGATGATCTTTTGACGCAGGTGATCGAAAGCGATCACCTTGTCAAACAGCATCAGGTCCACATCCTTGAACGCCTCCGTGTCTTCCACATCACATTTCACAGCAGGCTCGCTGTACCCGAGGTAATCATATGAAAAATATCCGACAAGCCCGCCCGTAAAAGAGGGAAGATACCCAAAACGAGGACTTTTGTAATCGGCGAGGATCTGACGCAGATAGGCAGATGGATCTTCTGTCGTCACTTTAAGATTGCCAATCTGCATTTTTCCTTCCATACAGGTGATCTCCAGTTTCGGGTCAAACCCCAGGAAGGTGTACCGCCCCCAGGTTTCGTTTGCCTGTGCGGATTCCAGCATATAGCAGTGTGTCGAGATGTTTTTCAAGATCCTCATGGTTTCGATAGGTGTTGTAAAGTCGGAAAGGATTTCACAGCTTACCGGCAGCACATTATATTTTAATTCGGAAGCAATTTTCCTGACCTCCGTTAAAGTTGGCCGAATTTTCATTTACTGCACCTCCAAATTGATTAAATTTAATTATTAGGAATTACTTTACGGATTTAATTTTTCATTAGGCGCATGGAGCGCCACCAACGTTTCACAAGAAGCATATTGCAACCTCCTTAAAAAGGAAAAGACTCCTTTGACTTTATATCTCAGTCAAAGGAGTTCTATAAAACAAAAACGTCCTTGACAGAAATATACTTTCTGTCAAGGACGAATAAAACACTTATCCGCGGTGCCACCTTGATTCACGGCATGACCCGTGCACTTAGCAGGATACCTACATATCCCCGGCAAATGACGTCTGCCTGCAACGTCGCAGAATACTTTGTGAAATCACATTTGACTGCGCCCTCAGCGGTCCATTTGACAACTTGTTTCTTACCTGACTCTCAGCAACACAGGCTCTCTGTAAAGGCATCATTGCCGTTATCTCCGCTTCAACGGTTTGAATTATTAACTTTTTATAGATTATAGCACGCATATTTCAGATTGTCAATATGTCACTTTCGTTTCAACATAAACAGTACAGACGAGACATTTATCATGGGCAGGGAAATACGAACTTGCGCACTGAATAAGCAGAACTGATAGTGCACAGTTTTAGCCTAACGAAAATATTAGACAGTTATTTGCCGCATGGCAAATGCTGTGTTTTAGTAGAGAAAATACCCTTGACAAATTTCTTTCCAAAAGAAAATTCTGCAAAAGTA
>DOWI01000385.1 GCA_003519645.1 Oscillospiraceae bacterium | reverse complement strand
GCAAACAATGGGCGCGCAGTTGGGCTTTGTGGACTAGATGGTAATATGATCCGCGCCGAAAAAATGGTTTCCCAAGAAGATCTGGGTTTTGTCGGGCAAATTACGGAGGTGGATTCTTCTGTTATCCGTGATGCAGAAGAAAATGGATATGTGCCGGTAATTTCCACCATTGCAGGCGGCTGTCATGGAGAAGTTTACAACATCAATGCAGATGTTGCGGCGGCGCAGATTGCAGCTTGTCTGCATGCGGAGAAACTCATTTTGATGACGGATGTCCGTGGCCTGCTGCGGAACAAAGATGATGAAAATACGATTATTCCAGTTGTGCAGGTTTCGACTGTTCCAAAGCTGAAAAAAGAGGGAATCATTTCCGGCGGCATGATTCCAAAAATTGACTGCTGCGTGGAAGCANNGACGCCGCGGTGTGAAGCGCACACATATTATTGACGGCCGAATTCCCCATTCTATTTTGATTGAGCTTTTTACGAACGAAGGAATCGGGACCATGTTTTATTAACGTGTTTTTCCTGTCCGCAGGGACAAAACAATTAATTTTCCAGTTTGTATAAAATACAGCTTGTATAATCCAGCGTTTCCCAAGAACGGCTAACATAAAGGAGGAAAATTTTATGCAGATCACTGCCATTCAGGAAAATGACAGCAAATATTTGATGCACGCATATGGAAGATTTCCGGCGGCATTGGTAAAGGGCGAAAATGCCACTGCATGGGACGCAGACGGGAAAAAGTATATTGACTTTACCGCCGGAATCGGCGTCAATTGTCTGGGGTACAGCGACCCCCAATGGGTGGCAGCTATTTCCGGACAAGCGACACAGATTCAGCATCTTTCCAATTTGTATTACAGCCCCGTTACGATTCAGGCAGCTCAGCAGCTCTGTCAGGCCAGTGGGATGGCGCGCGTATTTTTTGGAAACAGCGGTGCAGAGGCAAATGAATGTGCAATTAAGATTGCCCGCAAATACAGTGAGGATAAGTATGGAAAAGACCGCTGCCAAATTGTGACTCTGCAGAATTCCTTTCACGGACGCACAATTACCACACTGGCTGCCACCGGACAAAATATGTTTCATAAAAAGTTTACCCCACTGACTGAAAGCTTTTTCTATGCGGAACCGAATATGAAGGGCGTGCGTGCCGTCGTTACGGAGAAAACTTGTGCAGTGCTGATTGAACTTGTGCAGGGTGAGGGCGGCGTTTGCCCGATGGCAAAAGAATTTGTACAGGAATTGGCGGAATTCTGCCAAAATCAAGATATTCTTTTGATGGTTGATGAAGTACAGACTGGTGTTGGCCGCACCGGCAGTTTCTTTTGCTATCAGCAATACGGAATTCAGCCGGATGTTGTGAGCGCTGCCAAAGGACTTGGCGGCGGACTGCCGGTAGGTGCCTGCCTTGTGAATCAAAAATGTGAAAATGTGTTTGCCCCCGGAGACCACGGCAGCACTTTCGGTGGAAATCCGGTTGTGTGTGCCGGTGTTTCCACTGTGATTTCCAGAGTCGCACAGCAGCAGTTTTTGCTGACTGTACAGAAAAAAGGAGCTTATCTGCGGAAACGGTTAGAATCCATGCCGGAAATCGAAAGTGTACGCGGGCTTGGCATGATGTTGGGTGCCAAACCAGTCTCTGGTGAACCGGGCAAAATTGCAGCAGCCTGCGTAGATGCCGGTTTGTTAATATTGACTGCGAAGGATGTACTGCGGTTTTTGCCGCCGCTCACGATCACCAGAGAAGAATTGGACGAGGGTCTGGCCATCCTTGAAAAGGTACTCAGCAGTATCTGCTGATTTTATCTTCCTGAGTTGCATGATTTGATTTATTGACTATATTGTCTGATTGTTGCAGACCGAAAATTATTCATGAAAGAGAGGCCTTTTTCTTATGAATCACTTACTGAAACTGCTTGACCTTTCCGGTCAGGAGATTACCGGAATTCTGGACCTTGCCGATCAGCTTAAGTATGAGCTGAAGCATGACATTCCACATCCGCGCCTGGCTGGAAAAACGCTGGGACTGATTTTTGAGAAAGCCAGTACCCGTACTCGTGTTTCCTTTGAAGTTGGAATGTACCAACTTGGCGGTCTGCCCATTTTCCTGTCTGCCCGTGATATGCAGATTGGCCGCGGGGAGCCGGTGCAGGATACTGCACGTGTGCTGTCCCGTTACCTCAATGGCATTATGATTCGCACTTTTAAACAAAGTGAAGTGGAGGCACTTGCCAAAAGCGGTACGATTCCGATTATCAATGGTCTGACCGATTTTGCGCATCCGTGTCAGGTGCTGGCGGATTTAATGACAATCCGTGAAAAACGCGGTGATTTAGATGGGCTGAAGATGTGCTTTATTGGCGATGGCAATAATATGATGAATTCCCTTATCGTCGGCGGCCTGAAGATGAAAATGGAAGTGGCAGTGGCCTGTCCGTCAGCTTATCATCCAGCTGCAGAGGTGCTTGATTTTGCGCAGGCCTATCCGGCATTCAGTATGACAACTGATCCGCTAGAAGCAGCCGTAGGTGCAGATGTCGTTATTACAGATGTATGGGCTTCTATGGGTGAGGAAGGTGAGGCGGAAAAGCGCCGCGCTGCGTTTAAAGGTTACCAGATTAACGACAAAGTGATGGCGGCGGCCAAGCCTGACGCCNNGGGGAAGAAATTACTGCAGAAGTATTTGAAAAACACTCCGATGAGATTTTTGAAGAGGCTGAAAACCGTCTGCATGCGCAGAAGGCAGTACTGGTGAAATTGCTTGGATAAGCAGAATGAGAATTTTTTGCGGCCTGTTGGTCCGCGGATATAAAAGGAACCGCTGTCGTGTGATTCTGCACGGCAGCGGTTCCTTTTTATATCTACAGCTCTTGTTCATAAAAGCTGCTAATTCCTAATTNNATAGAAGTCAAAATGCAGTAATTCCTGAGTATTCAGAGTGGAAAGAAATGTCTCACGTTTGGTTATTCCTACACCCAATTTGTACACAAGTATTGCCTATTGCAGATGTCAACGCATCTTTTTGGTAAAGGCATCTGTTTTCAATTATTTTGCTGTACGATTGATGAGACCTTCCTTTACAAGAAAGGAATGAGCCACATCAGATGGCTTTTTNNCTTAAATGTGCTCCCAGTTCTTTCAGCAGTGGCGAAAGCTCTGGATACTTTTCCAATGTTTTTCCTCTAACGAGTGGAATAGCATAGTACGGTGGGAAGAAATGTTTGTCATCTTCTAAAGTTACCAGATTGAATTTTTTGAGCAGGCCGTCTGTAGAAAATGCATCTACTACGTCCGTTTCTCTATTTTCCAACGCTACATAGCGGGGAGATCCATCCAAACCGGTTGTTTTAGCAAATTGAAAATTATATTTTTTCATCAGACCGGGCAGGCCATCCTCACGGTTTAAAAATTCAAGTGTTGTCCCAATACGAAGCTGGCTGCCGACTTTAGCGAGATCACTCAAAGTTTTTAAATGATATTTTTGAGCCGTATCTTTCTTTACAGCCACTGTGTAGGTATTATCNNGGTATAGGTATTATTAAAATTCATTTGACTTAATGTATCAATATCAAATTTCGACTTCAGTTCATTTTTGGTTGTGTTATAGACCTTAGAAACATCACTAATTGGTTTGTGCTTGAGAAGGTCGGCGTATGCAGTTCCGCTGTATTCAACATACAAATCAATGTCACCGGACTTGAGGGCGGAAAAACAAACTTGTGAGCCGCCAAGGTTTTCTTTGCAATGGACCGTAATATCCGTTTTATTTTGAATGTAATCCGAAACCATGTTGGATAAAATCATCTGTTCAGTAAAGTCGATACTTCCGACTGTAATGGTCTTTGCGCTTTTCTGCTTTGTCGAAAATATATTAACTCCAAACACAAGGATTAATAAAATACAAAAAACACCCAATATGCCTTTCTGAAGTTTACGGGTACGCTGAATGCTGCGATGGGCACGCGGATTTGTTTTTTGCAGACTGATTGGAGTTACTAACTTTTCCACAAGACCGAGCAGGAAATCAATCAACAAAGCCAGTATACATGCCGGAATTGCGCCAGCAAGTATTTGATTAGTGTTTACAGTGCGAATGCCTGAAAATACCAGATATCCAAGACCACCTGCACCAATAAATGCTGCGATTGTCATTAAGCCTACAGCGGTAACTGCAGAAATCCGCACACCGGCCATAATAACAGGCAAAGCCAGCGGAATCTGCACCTTCGTGAGGACTTGAAATCTTGTCAATCCAATTCCGTGAGCTGCTTCTACCATTTGAGGATTAATGCTTTCAATGCCGGTTGCTGTGTTTTTAATAATCGGCAGTAAAGAATACAAAATTACGCAAATAATAGCCGGCAAAGTTCCAATTCCCAGAAAAGGAATTGCAAATCCTAACATAGCCATACTTGGAATTGCCTGAATAACACTTGCAACTCCAAGAACTGGTTTGGACAGCCGCTTAATATAGCAGATCAAGATTCCTAATGGAATGCCAATTAAAATGGCAATACCAACTGAAATAGCAGTCAAACGGATATGTTCCAGCGTAAGGGAAAAAATCTGCGCTTGGTTTTGTTGCATATAAGAGAGAAATCCTCCCATTAAATCGCCTCCGTTTCAAAAAATTGGCTGCTCATTGTAGCCACTAGACTGCTGCGGGTGATTAACCCCATTAAAGTATGGGATTTGTCCAGTACCGGTATGGTAGAAACATGGTTCTCGTTCATTAAGTGCAGAACATCCAGAATGGTGTCCTGCGGTGCAACATGCAGGACATTTTGTGTCATAATGCTGCGGGCTTTTACAGAACGGTCGGGTTCGGCTAGTGCCTGCTTTGCAGTTAAAATCCCTTGCAGAATACCATCCTTAACAACCATAAGACTGTCGACATTCCGGTTGCGCATTTGTTCAAGGCACCGGAACAGAGTCAGTTCCGGTGAACATCCTATCGGGTGCTCAATCATAATATCTTCCGCTTTGATAAAGTCAGGGGAACCCCAGATGCGCTTGTGACCCACAAATTGTGCAACAAATTCATTCGCTGGATTTTTCAGGATGTTTTCTGGTGTATCATACTGAACCAGCTGGCCGTGGTCCATAATGATAATACGGTCTGCCAATTTGATGGCTTCATCCATATCATGTGTAACAAAAACAATAGTTTTCTTGAGTTCTGCCTGTAGATCCAGAAGCTTATCTTGCAGTCCTTCGCGGGTAATTGGGTCCAAAGCAGAGAATGGTTCATCCATTAATATGATTTTTGGATCCGTGGCGAATGCACGGGCAACGCCAACTCTCTGCTGCTGTCCGCCTGAAAGTTCCTTGGGGTAGCGATCCAGAAAATTTTGCGGATCTAATCCTACCATTTTCATTAATGCCTGAGTATTTTTTTCAATTTCTGCCGGATCCTTTTTCTGGATGCGAGGAATCATTTCAATATTCTTTCGAACTGTCAGATGAGGAAAAAGACCTGTTTGCTGAATGGCATATCCCATATTGCGCCGCAACGCAATGACATCTTTATGTGCAATATTTTCTCCGTCAATTAAAATTTTTCCGGATGTAGGACTGATTAAGCGGTTAATCATTTTTAATGTGGTCGTTTTCCCACATCCGCTTGCTCCGATAATGGCAACAAAATCACCATCCTCGATTTTAAATGAAAGATCGGGAATTACGGTGTGCCCTTTGAACTTTTTACAAACGTGTTCAAATTCAATCAAGCTGTAACCTCCTTATTGGTAAAGTGACAATTCAATTATAGCATCAAGTTGTTACTTTAGTCAAATTAAAAGTCTCTACATCGTAAAAAATCCGGAATTTCATACCAAAAAAGGTAAGACAAATTCCGGATTTTTTTCAATTCCAATTAATTTTTTTGTTTGATGGGATACAAAAATCGATTTACACGTTCTGGACAATTACTGTCACCAATAAAATAGTAAATATCATGTTCCATCAGAACAGCATAAGGTCCGGGTGAAAGCAGGATTTTATCTTTTCGTCGGATTGCTACAATGGTTGCTGCTGTATAATGCCAAAAATTAATGTCACTGACAGAATAGTTTAGATAAGGAGTGCTGCTTTTAATTTCAACCTGATAAGGTGCAAAAGGATTTCCAGACCGAAGACGGTCTGTTTTGTCAATCAGATCAGAAAGGCATTTGTTAAAACGTTTATATTCATTTTGCTGGCGATATACACTTTGCAAAAGTTCTTCTTTAAGATCGTTGACAGTTCGGATATCTCCGTACTGTTGCACAAACTTAACGGCTTTATCACACGATTTGATTGTTACTCCGCTGCCTTTTTCAACTTCCACAATTTGAAGGTCATTTAAAACGCAAATAGCCCGCCGTGCTGTTTCAGCTGAAACGCCGTATTGACTGGCCAATGCAGAACGGGCATAGATCTTTTCCCCCACATGATATTGACCCTGTGCAATCTTTGCTGCCAAATCGGCGGCGATCTGTTGGTATTTGGGGCTGGTGATTTTGAGTTTACTGTCCATAGCGATACGCTCCTACTAGGGATATTTTATTCAACACTTTATTATACTCTGTCCCATTAAAAACGCAATGGAGTTGTTTTCACTAAACAAAAGGCAGTGGCACATAGATATCATTAAGAATCCCAAAACCCTTATATTATAATGTTAAAGTTGAGAAAAATTCAGGCAATACCACACAAAAAACGAAGGTATTACCTGAATAGAATGCAATGAATCAACAAATGAGTTTGTTAAGATTGGGTTCAATAAGAATGGATAAAAATAAAATAAATTTTACGATTTGGTGTTCAGTTTTTGCATGGTATTGAAAAAACCGCCCAAAGCGTTAAGCTCAGGACGGTCTCTTTTTCTATTCAATTTTTAGCAGATGAATAATTTTTCGCTTATAGTTCAGAAAATCTTCCGAAAGCATAAATTCCCGTGTCCGCGGACGCGGGGCTGTTACCGGCAGCTCTGCAATAATGGTGCCCGGTTTTCCGGCCAAAATATAAATCCGGTCGGAAAGCAGGATTGCTTCATCAATGTCATGGGTAATAAACAAAGAGGAAAGCTTGATCTTTTGCATGACATCCAGATACCAAGAATGCATGGTGTCTTTTGTAATTGTGTCCAATGCAGAAAAAGGTTCATCAAGCAGGGCAACTCCTTCACTGCTCAGATAGGTGCGCAGCAGAGCTGCCCGCTGACGCATACCGCCGGAAAGCTGAGACGGCCATTTTTTCTGGGTCCCCTCCAAACCAAATTCTGCGAAGTGCAGACTGGCCTGCTGCCGCGCTTCTTTTTTGGGAACTCCGTGTAAGATTAACGGGAGCGCCGTATTGTCGACAATCGAACGATAAGGAAGCAGCAAATCTTTTTGCAGCATATAAGCAATATGACCGGCTTGTCCGGTGATTTCTTTTCCTTCCAGAAATACATGCCCGCGATCAGGCTGCATCAGTCCGGATATTATATTGAACAACGTCGTTTTTCCAGCGCCGCTGATTCCCAGCAGGCTCACAATTTCCTGATCATGAAGCTTAATATTGACATTTTCCAGCACCGGATTTTCATCATAACTTTTGGAAATCCCCTCTGCTGTCAGTTTTGTGTCCATTGCCGCTCCTTATTTTGCCAGATATGCATTAGAAAATCCGAAATTAGCCGGAATTTCTTTGCTGATAAGCTTATGCTCGTAGAGCCACTTATAAAAGGCATTCCAGCGGGAAGGATTGATGTATCCCCATTGGTTCACTTCAGCTTTATACTGGTTTTTCAGCCATTCCTGACTTTTTGTAATGAGCTTTTCACTGCTCTTTAGGTCCGGCACCTGCTGAATCAAGATTTTTGCCGCATCATCCGGCTTGGCAATTGCATATTCATAGCCTTTTTTGCAGGCCAAGAGGAATTTTTTTGCCGTTTCCGGTTCTTTCTTCAAAAAAGCATTATTGGCAATGATCACCGGCGTATAACAGTCAAATACCGGATCAATATCTTTGAATTTAAAGAAGTTAATGGGAACACCCTGTACTTTTGCGGCAATTCCATCCCATCCGTAATAGATCCAAGCTGTATCCGCATTTGTCTGAATCTGTACAACCGAGTTGTCTCCGGAAGGAACCATTTTCACTTTCGAATAATTGCCTCCGTCTTTATTGACAATATACTTTATCATACCCTTTTCCACTGGGGTGTCCCAAGTGGCATAGGAGTGATTTGTCATATCTTTT
>DOWI01000321.1 GCA_003519645.1 Oscillospiraceae bacterium | reverse complement strand
CACTACGCTTTCCACATTCATACTGCCAGATGGGCGCGCTGAAGACTCGTCATTCACAAATAGCGATCTCAGCGCTACAAGCAATTTATCCGCATCTTCATCGCTAAACCCAGTCTTTTCAGCAAGCTGGCAATTAACGCTTCCATATGAGACGTACGCACCATATTCCACCCGATGCTTCATTCCCATCGTGTCACTACCTTTTTTGTCCGGATCCTTTTTATTAGTTTCCAAATTAACGCTCTTCGTAATCTGCTGTGAACTGACATCAACCGGAACCAGGCTAATCGCACTTTGAATTGACACTGGACCACGTACGCCGATGGAAACGGAATCGCCGCCTTCGCTATCATCGTTCTTTTTGCCCTTCTTAAAAGCAAAAACTTGCCCGAACGCACGAACATCATACCATGTTTGGCAAGCAATGTTCACTTGCTTTTCGCTATTACCAGCAGCCTCCTTAATCTCAGCATTACTATCAAAGCGATCTTTGAGGCTCCTAAAGGTATCTCCTTCTTTACGATTGGCATCCGACTGGACAAAAATATCCTCGCCCATGTCCTGTAAACGATTGCGTATTTTTCGTTTCAGGCAGACATCCGACACTTCTCCAAACCCTTCATAATCTACTCGGGGACGATTACCATTAAGCGGATCACCATTCGGATTAGCCTTTTTTACAGTAAAGACCACTGCAAAATCAATTTTCTTTGTCAAGCTCATTGTTTTCCCCTCCATCGAAATTATTGTTGGTTTTCGGACTTTTACGCAACTCTTGTCTTTGAGCAAAAAAACCGAGCAAGTATCTTCCATCAAGGGGAGTGTCTAATTCAAACGCCTCCGGTTTAAACAATTGCTTTATGTCCCCAATTAGGTTTAAATACCAAGATGCTCCGTTGAGCTGCTGAATGTAAGTATTCAGCTGTTGTGTAAATAACATATTCCATGTGCGAAATGGATGCTGAGAAAATGCCGCCATATAACGAATGGCATTTGTTGGGCGGTCATCTGATTTTGTTTTGTCTTGCTTGTATCTCGCGGACGATTCAATTTTATCCGCAACTGCTAGTAACCTGCCGAATAGATAATCCCGGTCACGCCTTTCTGTTTCAAGTTCCACAGCAAAGTCCTCCTTTTTATAATCATGATAATAGCACCTAACTAGCGCACATGTAGCGCCTAGAGTATATTCCCAATCCCGCCAACGATCATTCTTGACATCATTATTTTCAAGAGCAAGGGGATTTGATGTTCGGTTAACCGCAGCAATTACCATAGAAGTTGGTATTCGTTCTCCGTCGAATATACAGTGCACAAGTTGTTCACGAAGGTTCTTAACAAGCTTGTTATAGGATTCATCCTGCAGCGATCTTCGTTTGCCTAAAACCGCCAATGTAATGCGGTCTATCGCAGGTGCTCCAATGAAATAGCCAGACTTATAGGTTCCATCGTTATCCCTGTCAAACTGTTGGCACCATTTGCAGGTGTTATGCCAACCATCAATCCGTTCTTCATATTCATTTTCGGATAACTGACGATAATAGGTTATAGACAGCCTACCTGTTGTGGCAGCGTCAGTTGAAAGAATCGCAATACGACGTACGTGAGTCTTAAGCCTTCGCGATGCATTGTAGCCTGACAAAACCTTTTTCAATGCATTGGCATAATCGACATAAATCGTATTATCGGCATGAATTCGCTTTTCCTCGTCTGTCTGTGCCACCAGCATACTGTAAATACCATAACTGTCATCGTAGAAATTCGGAATATCAGGTACACTGTCAATCGCCCAGGCAATGATTGCTTGAGAGCCACATCGATAACTACTCGGTTTTGCTATCAACCATCGCAACGCCTGATGAGCTTTTTGAGAGGCTTTAATGCTTACAGAAACAGCATGAGAAGCTTTCTCAAATCGTCCTCTAAATGTAAAATTAGCGTTGTCGTTTCCAGTGATCAACTTGGCATTTCCTGTAGCACGATTGATACTCTTAGGATGTTTTTCTGTGTAGACAGAGTTATCTAGACCAGTAATATAACAAATATCCTTCGATTGCCTTTTTGCAAGATCTTCACTCCAATAAAAACAAATCCACGCACTCCACATCTCTGGCATCATCCACAGTCTATCTTCGAGCGAATTATCAAGGCTTACGCAAAAGCCAATAAACACATCGTCATTGGGGGAAATCTGAAAGGACTGTAAATCGTCTGATACAGTGCCTTTCACGATGTAATGATACACAGCGGCAATCGCCTGATTAGCAAGCGGAAATCTATCGGTATTGTTTTCCAAATAAGTCATCCATTTTCCCAGATTATCAATGTATTTTTGCGTGGACAAATACTTTAGTTGATCAAACAGCGGATGGGGAGAGTTGATTGCTCCAGTTCCGGATCTTGCTTCAGAATCATCTGTGCAAGGAACGCAAATCATGGTTTTATTATTCGCTGCGGGTTTTATCTTTTCAGCTCTATAAAATGTTCCATCGTTTTTCAGATGAATGACCGCATCAAGTTCAGTAAGCAGATGTCCCAGTGGCAGAAGCATTGTAGTTAGACTTTCGCCACAGACACCAACGGCATCTTTACATGCATCGTATGTATCGCAAAGATTCTTCATCCAACTCATACATCCCCACCTCCTATTGCCAAAAGTTCTTTTAACTCTGGTTCGTCAAACCCAAAGAAGTTTTCCCCAGGAATAAACTCTTTCTTTTTCATACTCTTAATTAATCTTCTCACGATATCCGGTGAATCCATAGAGGGAAGCGGAAAAAGAATTCTGCCGTCCTTCATCACTACATTTCTCCATAAACGCACAGATATTTCATCCTTTCCCGTTTCATCAGGATAATCAAATCCGTGTACCATCAGCCCAAAATCAATCTCGCCGTACTCATCGTAGAAGCCGACACCTTCGCCAAAGACACAAGGCTTAACATATCCCTGACACTCTCTCGTTCCTAAGAAAATGTCTCTGCGTCCGCCACGCTCAATCATACGCTTAGCTATATTGTGATGCTTATTCTCATTGCGATCATCGGCAAGCTCAGGCCTATTCGCATTCCACTCGAAATGGGCACGAACTTGGTAACATACATCCTTTAAATATGTGTAATACGCCAAATCATTGCCCGAAGTTGCATACTTAATCGGACGAATACCTTTGGATTGCGTTTGGATCTTCTTCATGATACGGACTTCATCAATGTACCAAATCAATGTTGGTTTCCAATACACGCTCTCAAGAACTCCCTTTAATGCCTGATAAGTCGGAACCTGATAAGAGAATTTCTCGCCGCCAACTCTTGTAATTGGATCGGAAAACAGAGCATACTTTCCATAAACAACAAACTCGACTGTGTTACGATATCGCATTTCATTACCTCCAAACACCCAGCAATTCCAGATTTGTATCAAAAACTACGCCAAGCTTATCATGGTAATATCTTGCGTCAAGCGTTAAGATTTCATTGTCTATCAAAGCTAAGGCTCTTAGTTCCTCAAGCTTTTTTATCTGGTAGGGATATAAAGAGACGGAGTACCGCCCAAATTGACGAAGCAGAGTATTCTTCTTCTTTATATCGGCATGTCTATACTTTTCAAGTAATCCCGCGGCGTCCGCGTATGGGACAAAAACGCTGATTGTGCGTTGGTCAATCACAGCAAATTGTTCTCCAGCGGTTT
>DOWI01000032.1:4761-5305 GCA_003519645.1 Oscillospiraceae bacterium | reverse complement strand
GAATTTGGATCGCCAAACGGAGATTTGCGTGGGATTAGGCGGGTAGCCGCTTTGATTAAATCAAACGAAGTCCAGAATGAGTACGATAAGGCGATTATCACTTCTTTTGTTGAGCAGGGTTATGCGAAAGTTGAAAACGAAAAACCTGATTTGTTGATTCCCTTTTTTGACAAAGAGGAATATGGAAAACTACAGGCTGTGTTGGATATCATTCAAAAAGAAGCCGGAGAAACGCTTTTTGCTGATTTCATTGAAGGATTTGCCGAAGCGATTGAGAAAGAAATCCCTCTATTTATATCTCAGAATGAACGCATTTATTTGAAATATCAGGCTTATCCTCAATACGCTGTTCTTTATTGGCTNNGTGTGAGTAGTGTTTTGCGAGCCTATATCAATACAAAAGGGATAAAAGACAAAGAGCGAGAAGTTAAAAACTTTTCGCTCTTTGCTGTAATATCGGTTGACTATTTTTGAAAATCAGATTATAATATGAGTAGCTTAATAAGCTAAATTTCAAATCTCGAAAGGAGATGTGTTTTAATGA
>DOWI01000032.1:0-4680 GCA_003519645.1 Oscillospiraceae bacterium | reverse complement strand
TTATTTTTTATGTAATTATATAATTACATTCTACCGCAGATTTTGTAGCCGTTTAAAGGCTACTTGTCCGCGGTATTTTTGCGCCTATTTTTAAGCAATGCCCATTTTCAGTAACAATTTTGAAGGGTGGAATGTTTTATGATTTTAAATACTCTTTATACAGTTTTATATTATAGCTTGGAGGATAACAATGATCGATATAAAAAAATACGGGTGGAATCCGATAATGGTGTCAGAAGATATCATAGGTGAACCAGCACGGGTTACTGCCGTTCATAAAGAGCGGTACGAAATCGCCTGCTCTCATGGCATAACCTTTGCCCGGCTCAAAAGCNNGTTTATTATAATAGTAATAATTATGAGGAGTTTCCAACTACAGGAGATTTCGTGCTGATAGCGTACAATGAATCCGGCGACAGTCAGATCATCAAAACTCTACCCCGTAAAACCTTCTTTTCCCGCCGCGACCCCACACCGGGGCGGGGTGAGCAGGCAGTAGCCGCCAACTTTGAAACGGTTTTTATCATGCAGTCGCTGAACCATGATTTCAATGTAAAACGGTTGGAACGTTATTTAACGCTGGCGTGGCAAAGCGGCGCTGTTCCAGCGGTGATTCTGACCAAAGCGGATTTAGTTTCAGATTACAACGAGCAACTTCGAACGGCGGAGCGTATGTGTACCGGCATTGCAGTCTATGCCGTCAGTGCTAAGGACGGTACCGGTATTGAAGACTTATCAGAATATCTGAAACCCGGCAAAACAGTTGTGTTTCTTGGTTCCTCCGGCGTAGGAAAATCCAGTCTTGTCAACGCGCTTACCGGTGTGGAACTAATGGCAGTCAATACTATCCGTGAAGACGATTCCAAAGGCCGTCATACGACCACACATCGCCAATTGATTATGTTACTAAATGGTGCCATGATTATTGACACGCCCGGTATGCGTGAACTTGGCATGTGGGATGTAAGCACGGGACTCGGTGAGACCTTTACCGATGTTNNACCGATGTTGAAGAATTACTTGGTCGCTGTCGCTTTTCTGATTGCCACCATGAAACAGAGCCGGGGTGTGCCATTAAACGAGCAATTGAAAATGGTGATTTGTCTATTGAACGCTGGCAGAGTTATTTGAATTTGAAAAAAGAAGCAAAGTATACAGAAGACAAAGTCGGTTTTATGCGTGAACGGCAGCAATGGCACAAAACGCTTTCTAAATGGCAGAAGCAAAATAAGAAAACCGGAGGATGATTATGTTTATTCAAAAAGATAATATTACGATACGCAATGCTATTGCAAATGATGCTGAAATACTGTGTACTTGGTGGAATGACGGCGCAGTTATGGCTCATGCCGGATTCCCAAACGGTTTAGGAACAACTGCTGCAGAAATTACTTTGCAGCTTGAAACGGACACAGACCAGACCGGTCGGAGGTGCATTATTAAAGTTGACAATGTCCCTGTTGGAGAAATGAATTATCGAAACAAAGGAGAAGGCGCAGCAGAAATCGGTATTAAAATATGTGATTTTTCAAAACAAAATCACGGTTTGGGCACTAAACTTTTGAGGTTGTTCATGCAAAGTCTGTTTAATGATTTCGGTTATACAAAGATCATTCTTGATACGAATATGAAAAACGAACGGGCGCAGCATGTTTATGAGAAGCTTGGGTTCATAAAAACTCAGGTCGCTATCAATTCTTGGAAAAATCAGATTGGAGAACTGCAATCTCAAATTTATTAGGAATTACCAAAGGAGTGTTTTCATGCAGATTATTGATTTTACCCATGACCACATCACCGAAGCGCAAAATCTTGCATTACAAAATTATAAGGAGGAGCGGAGCTTTGTCCCCGCTCTGCCCGAAATTGACACAATACCTGATTTATCCGAATTTGCGGATAACCATATGGGTGTCGCCGCCTTTGAAGGCAATAAGATGATTGGGTATTTATGCTCAATTTCACCATTTGAACGACCTTTTCAAATCCCTGACATTCTTGGCGCTTATTCGCCGCTTCACACTCACGGCGCTGTTATTGAGAGCCGTGCAAAAATCTACGCAATGATGTATCAGTCAGCGGCCGAAAAATGGGTCAAAGCAGGCGCAACCAACCATGCAATTACACTATACGCTCATGATATTGCTGCACAAACACAATTTTTTAACTATGGTTTTGGCATGCGCGGTGTTGATGCGATCCATGCGATTGAGAATCATTCCATTGCGCATACTGAAATGGATTTTACCGAACTTTCTCCCATGGAATTTGATGATATCTGGCCGCTTTCCGAAAAGTTGATAGACCATTTTCGGCAAAGTCCCATGTTTATAAGGTTCAAGCACAGCACAAAAGATGAGTTCTGGCAGATAAACAAACAGCAAAATCCTCGATATTTTGCGGTAAAAGATAAAGGTGAAATTATCGCGTATATAAAAATATCAGACAATTCCGAAACCTTTATCAGCAGAAACAGCAGTATGAAAAATATATGCGGCGCTTTTTGTCTTCCTGAATACAGAGGCAAAGGACTGTATAAAAATCTATTGCACTATGTTGAAAATCAATTGCATCAAGAAAACTATACTCTTTTTGGTGTTGATTTTGAAAGTTTTAATCCTACTGCGTACGGATTCTGGCTTAAACACTTTGATGCTTATACCTGCTGGGTTGCACGGCGGATTGATGGGGTGACGATATGATTACCTATGAAACACTTTTTGAATCACCGCATCGGCTTGCTGAATGCATTGATTTTGTTACATCTCACTTTGGCAATCGGGATTTTTTTGAACCCATGCTGACCGAATGTACTAAAACACCTGATAAACTCCCACAAGGCTATATGATGATTAAAAACAACAGCGATGGCACATCTCATATTATCGGTTATGCCGGACTCACCCCAAGAGAAGAAATTATACGGGATGATTTGTCGCCGTGGATATCACCCCTGCTGATTGCGCCATCNNTCTGCGACATGTCCGCGAAGAAGCCGGTAAACTTGGATTTGTTAAGCTTTATCTTACCACCAATCACATTGGATACTATGAAAAATATGGATTCCGTGAGGTTGGACTATCCAATTTCACTTGGGGACATCCGACCAAGATTTATACGGTAAATGCGATTGGATTGCCAAAACTCACCGAGCGGTTGATAAAAGAATATCCAGACACAAAAGTTATTTTGCTACGCGGTTCCTTCGCCAGAAATGACGGCATTGATGTTCAGGATGTTGATGTTTCACTTTTTCACAGCGGCGAGGAGCAAAAAGAAATGCATATCTTTGAAAACAGTACGTTCTATGATATTGCGGTCGAACCGGTGTCCGTGCTGGATAACATGGAGGCGTTGCTTTATGATCCTTATCTGGCCGGTTCGTATGCAGATGCGCAGATTTTGTTTGATAAAACCGGAAAGATGGAAGTGTTTTTTGCTGATTTTCGCAGGAAATACCCCGAACCGGAGTTTCATCAAAAACGAATATCAGCCTTAACAAATAATTTAGAAAAGCAGTATCAAGATGTTTTATTTGCAATTCAAAACGAAAATGAAATTGATATTCATTGCCGGTTTGCGACCTATACTTGGACACTCTGTGATGTTATTTTGGTCAAGCATTTGAAATCTCCCAGTTGGATTCGTGGCCTTCACAAGGTCAGTAAAGTTGACAAGGAACTGATGAATCTAATTATTGATGCGGAAGGTTCAAAAATACTGACACGGCAACAATCGCTTGATTTGCTGCCGCTTTACTCCGAACTCTGGCAAGGACAGTTTTGGGACTTTCTGAAAAGTGAAATTGAATGGTTGATTGTAAATGTTAGTGAACCGATGGGATTTCATCCGTTGAATATTTGCTTTATGATGGGTATTGAAAACCGGGAAGATAAAGCGGACTATTTTGAGCGGTGGAAGAAAATTGTCGGTAACAATACAATTTTACCGATGAAATCGGAGTTGGAATTTACGCGGTTACATAGCCTTATGATGAAAAAACTAAATTTTGCTGATAGCATTTAATAAACACAGCACCACAGGAAATGTTTTTGTATTCCCGATAAGTTATACTGAAACCACCGTACGGAAGGAGGAAAATCATGCAACCGAATGATATTATAAAATTTAGCATTACCTATATTGAGCAAAATCTTAAAACCGACATTTCGGCAGAAGAATTGGCTTCAATGGCCGGTTATTCTGTTTGGCATTACCAGCGTCTTTTCACTAAGACAATAGGCTTGTCTATCGCAGCATTCATCGGTAAGCGACGGCTCGACCGGGCGCTGGGTGAAATTGCTGGTGGTCGTCGTGCCATCGACGTGGCGTTGGAATATGGTTTTGATACTTATGCCGGATTTTATAAAGCGTTTGTGCGGATGTATGGTAGTTCTCCGAAAAAAACTTTACAAACGGAGGTTTCAGTTATGTTTACAGAAAAAGAGTTGCGGAATATTCTTGCTAATTGGGATATATCGCAGGATTTACCAATCCTTGATATTTACATCATGGATGGCTCGAAAGTTTCGGGTAATGTATGGTCAGTAGGTGAAGATTTTATCTTAAAAGCTGGCGAACGGGAAAGAATGTTAAAAAACTTAAATGTATCAAAAGCGTTGTCAGCGCAGGGATTTGTAGCGTCTACCCCGATATTGACAAAATCAGGTGCGGAATATC
>DOWI01000017.1 GCA_003519645.1 Oscillospiraceae bacterium | reverse complement strand
AAAGTATTGATTACAAAAGGGCAGCATTCAGGATCAATCAATGTTTTACTTTCCAAGTGCCGTGATAGAGGTATCCCCATAAAAGAGATAGACAGCCGCAAACTTGAAAGCATAGCCGGGTCGAATCATCAGGGTATTGCCGCTGTTGCGGCATGTAAGGAATATGCTACACTCGATGATCTTTTTGTTAATGCCAAGGAAAAGGAAGAACCGCCCTTTTTTGTTGTCTGTGATGAGCTTGAAGATCCCCACAATCTAGGTGCGATTCTTAGGACAGCGGATGCGACAGGAGTGCACGGTGTTATTGTTCCAAAGCGTAGATCTGCCGGTCTTACATCAGCTGTTTATAAAGCATCGGCGGGAGCAGTGGAGTATGTTCCGGTCGCAAGGGTTTCTAATATTTCGGACACGCTTCGAGAATTGAAAAAACGAGGTGTCTGGATATACGGTATGGACATGAAAGGTGAGGCATGGTGCTCGACGGATTTACGCGGACCTATGGCTATCGTTATTGGTTCTGAAGGAAAGGGCATTGGGCGTTTGGTTGGTGAACAATGTGATTTCACATTGTCGCTTCCTATGCTTGGTTCTGTATCTTCTCTGAACGCTTCCGTTGCATGCGGTGTTTTGTTATATGAGGTTGCCAGACAAAGGCAGAGGCTCACTGCATTTTGATTTTAAAGAATTATTGGCGAATGTCATATAAGGAGCGTGGTGCTGTTGGCGGATCATAACCGGAGTTATGCCGACTTTGAAATTGATGACATATTGGAAGAAGCAAGAAGAAAAAAATTGGAGCGCCTAAAACAGCGACCATTTCCTCCGCTTGGAGTTGAAGATAGTTCGGCAGTCGANNACCAATACAACTACAAAGAAGGTTGAAAAGGCGCCAAACCAATCTGTATCAAAAATTGCACATGATAGTGATGAAATGTCAACTGTAAAAAAGGTTACTGCAGCAGAATCAGCAACCCGTTCTTTCAGGATTGAAACGGAAATAGATACTAAAGTAGAAAGTTCAAGTTCTGATACCAATAATGATCTGGAAGTAAAAATATATAAGCCTGCAGCAGCAATGGAAAATATTCAATCAACCACTCCGAACTTGCCAGATGAATCGGTTTTAAATAATCTAAGTCCTTTAAATGCTTTGCAGG
Source organism: Oscillospiraceae bacterium (assembly GCA_003519645.1). Next base: position 2,123 of record DOWI01000017.1, on the reverse strand, counting down.
AAAAAGATGATCTTGATCAGATACAATTAGAAAGCCTGTTGCAGGACCTACCTGAAGAATATACTGCGACCCAATCTGACGACTGGGAGGAGCAGCTGCAAAGAGAAAGACGTAAAAAGGCAGAGAATTTTAAACTCCATCCGCCTGCTACGTTAAGATTATCAGGCGAAGAAGAGGATAACGACCCGTCTGAAGAACTCGATAATTTTGAAGATGAAGAAATTGAGGATTACTGCAGCTATGAAGAAACCGATGCTGTCAGAAGTGAACTAATATATCGACGCCGTACAGGCTGGCTTCAGCTTATTTTAACGGGAGCATTTTCCCTGACCTTAATTGTTTCAGCGGTAGTTTATTATTTAAAATGGTCAAATATTAATCCTGTGTTATATATCGGTTTGAATGTATTTTTGCTAGCCGTAACGTCGCTTATTAATCACCGCTCTTTTGAGGAAGGAATCAGCGCACTGTTTCATATGCGTGGCAACATGGATAGCGTGACATCAGTCCTGGTTTTATTGGCTACGATACATACAATTGTACAATTTCTAAACCCCGATGTAATTACGGGCGGTAAAGTAATCCTATTTGCTCCGGTTGCTGCCATAGCATGTTTTCTTGGTTCGCTTGGCCGTCAAATGCTTATCATTCGAATTACAGACAACTTTCAGTTTGTATCATACCGCGGTGATAAATATGCGGCTCATATTATTGAAAACCGAAGAATGGCTTCAGAAATAGGAAGAGCAGCAGTTGCAATCGGTGATCCTGTAGTGTGCTATCTTGAAAAAACGGATTTTATTACAAGATTTCTTGAAAATTCATATCAAACCGATACATGCGAGGGTTCGCTGCGTGTATATGTTCCCTGCACGGTAGGTGCATCCGCAGTGCTGGCAGTTGTTTTTTCGCTTCTGGGTGGTTCAATTATGGATGCATTAACTGTTTTTGTTTCGGCTGTCTGCATTTCAATGCCTGCCGGCGCATTAACGACGGTAAATTTTCCAATTCTTCGTGCTGCACGGCGCGTACTACGACATGGGGCAATGATGATTGGATGGCAAGCAGCCGAAGATTTCGGTGATATCCACGCATTGGCTGTAGATGCACTGGAGGTTTTTCCGAGTGAAAGCGTACTTTTGCATGGTATTAAAACTTTTTTAGGTACGCGTATTGACGAGGCAATCCTTGATGCTGCGGCGGTTTCGATTGCAGCAGGTGGACCTTTATCTAGTGTATTTCGCCGTGTCATTCAAAATCGCACCGATATTCTTAAAGAGGTCGATACTCTAGTGTATGAACAGGGTATGGGTATGTCCGGCTGGGTTGGCGGTCGCCGAGTTCTGATTGGCAACCGACATCTATTGGAGAATCACGGGGTTGATGTGCCTTCCCGAGATTATGAGGCACGGTATACCAAGAACAACCGCCAAATCGTCTATCTTTCAACGGTAGGGGAACTATCGGCTATGTTTGTGATTAGCTATGTAGCAGACGCAGGCATCACCAAGGCTTTAAAGAATATGTGCAATTCCGGCATCACTCTACTGGTGAGAACCTGTGATCCTAATGTAACTGAGGAACTGATTTGTCAGGTTTATGACCTTGATTCGTTTTATGTAGAGGTAATGGGGGCACCTGCGGGTCGTAGTTATGAGCAGCTCATTCAGCAGAAAAGTGAAGAAAATGATGCGGTTCTAGCTTCAAACGGAAGACTGGAGGGCACGGCATTTGGAATTACTTACTGCCGTAGGTTGTTAAAATCGGTTCGTCTGGCTATGGTTGTACAAATTGTAGCTGGAATATTGGGACTGTCTGTCGCCGTATTATTGGCTTTATATACTGGAGTTATGATAACACCGATATTGTTGATCGCTTATACTCTTCTCTGGACTGTGGTTTCATGGATAGTACCTTGCATTTACAGAGTGTAAACAATTGTATATTTCTAACAAAATTACTCCGTGTGCATCGTCACATGGAGTAATTTTGTTCTTTGTATATTTTTAGGTTGAAAAGGTAGCCTAAGTAGTTTATAATTATAAACTACTTAGGCTACCTTTTCAACCTAAAAATATACAAAGAACAAAATTACTCCATGTGACGATGCACACGGAGTAATT
>DOWI01000191.1 GCA_003519645.1 Oscillospiraceae bacterium | reverse complement strand
TTTTGCCTGCCGAACCTCACTCGGCATATTTCCACGTATATCATCAATGATGTTACGAAGCTGTTCCGCATCAACGACACATTTACCTCCGGATAACGGAAAACTCCAGGCTTTATCAAGCATATCGTCAACCTGTTCAAGCAAATCTTCGACTGTCATTATTTATATCCCCTTTCCAGAATGAAAAACAGTGGTCGGAATAAATCACCCTTGCCGCTACGTTATATAAACTTCGCATACATGAAAATTACTTCTTCGCCTTTTCCGCTTCGTGTAAATGAATCTGCTTAACCTTGTCCATTATGTCATTTACGATGCAAGACGGAACAAAATCCTTGATATCCCCCCCGAGCTGCGCAACCTGTTTGACCAGACTGGAGGATAGGTACATATATTCTGCCGTAGTCGTTAAAAATGTTGTCTCGGTGTCCGGATTAATTTTCCGGTTGGTTAAAGCCATTTGAAATTCATATTCAAAATCAGAAAGCGCTCGTAACCCCTTTACAATAACAGAGGCATTTTTTTGTTTTGTATAGTCTGCCAGAAGACCTCCGAAACTCTCAACTTCTACGTTTTTCATTTCGGCTGTTGCCCGCTTTAGGAAACCAACCCGTTCCTCTTTGGTAAACATGGCTTGCTTTGTTGAATTCGTCATAACCACAACAATCACTTGGTCAAAAATTTCAGCAGCACGTCGGATGATATCCATGTGACCAAGTGTTACAGGGTCAAAGCTGCCGGGGCATACCGCTACTTTCATGGTAAGCTTCATGTCCTTTCCGAGGCTTTATGCCCCGGGAAGAACATAAAGCCGATATAAATGGATGTTTTTGCATGAGTGAAAACGCTATTCATCAAATGGCATTTTTATATAGAGTTTTTCAATCTATTACTCGCTTTTTGGGGTTAAAGCTGTGTCGGTACCGTCATTTGTCCAGCGGTATATCCAAATATGCACCCTGCCGTAACGATAAACGCGGCTGAGTGCAAACCGCCCTACCTGATTGGGAAGATCAGCGTCGGCATCGCTTTCGCAAACAATGACACCACCCGGGTTCATGTGATTACAAACAGCCTGTAATGATGATACAAGCAGGTTGGAGGCATAGGGCGGATCAAGAAATGCAATATCATACCGATCTTTTGTCTGTGCGAGATAATCCAAAGCATGGCTGCTGAGTATCCGCGCTTTTTTGGTCAGTTCACTGTCACGGCGTGCCATACCGCTTAAGTTCCGACGAATGACAGCCACCGCATCCATATCCTTATCCACAAGAACACATCTTGACGCACCGCGACTAAGCGCTTCCAAACCCAATTGGCCGGAACCTGCAAAAAGATCAAGTACCTGACGGCCTTCTATTTCAAATTGGAGAGCGCTGAACACTCCTTGCTTTACTCTGTCTGTTGTGGGGCGTGTGTCATCGCCTTTAAGCGTTTCTAAAACATACCCGCGAGCGCTTCCGGTAATAATACGCAAATAGGTTCGCTCCTTTATTGGCTTTACACTTCACAGCTTCATATCTTTTTCATAGCTGGCGCGAACAGCCTCAAGAACCGCATGCTCAAATCCCTTTTCCTGAAGGGCGCATACTCCCTCAATTGTAGTGCCTCCGGGGGAGCAGACCTGATCTGCCAGTGCACGGGGATGTTCGCCTGCCTCCTGCAATAGTTTTGTCGTGCCAAGTACCGACTGTGCGGCGATGGTAAGGGCGGCTGGCTTGGGGATGCCGTATCTTAAACCTGCCTGTGCCAAAGCATCAATATACAGTAGCGTGAAAGCAGGTGAACAGCCCGCAATGGCCGTATATGCAGGAAATAAGTGCTCATCAAGTTCTATAATCTGTCCAACCGATTCAAAAATCATGCGAACCGTTTTTTTATGACTTTGGGTTACATTCCCATTGGAGCAAAATGCCGCCATCCCTTGGCCGACTTTTGCGGCGATATTCGGCATGACACGAACCAACGGAAGTCCGCTTCCAATCAGTTCTTCAATCCACGCCAGCGTTTTTCCGGCTGCGATGGATATCACAAGAGACCGGCGGTGGGCAAAGACGGCAGCAAGAGAAGGCAATACCGAAGGCATTATCTGAGGCTTCACGGCAAGTATCACAACATCAGACTGTTTCACAACATCTTCAGCGGATGATGCTTTTATTATTCCACAATCTTCGAAAAGCTGCATTAGTCTGGCTGTGTCCTTGTCGTATACCAAAAGCTCGTCACCGCGGTAACCACTGGAAACCAATCCGCCAAGAATTGCGCCTCCCATATTTCCCGCTCCGATAAAGCCTATTTTCATATGAAAATCAAACCCTTCTGATCATTTCCGACATACAGCCCAGTTTCATTCATTTTACATTTATTCATTGTATATGTCAATAAGAGGAATCATCCGATCTGAATTGTCAGCGCTTAAAACGCGAAAAATTGGTAGCCGCGCCACCGCTGCATTTGGCAGGGACATGCAAAAGCCGATCAAGCCAGTGCTGGCGCAGGCGGTTGGCTGCATGGAAATAAAGGGTTACCACACCCTCAAGACCTGCATCCTCGATTGAGGAAAAACCGTAACCGGCCGAATCATCCAGAATCAGTAGTTTTTTCAGCATCTCAAATCCTTCTTCCGGCTTGCGCCGAGCCGCCAAAAACGCAGAAGAAAGCTCCTTAGTACTGACACCTTCACGCATGACAGAACGCCATCTAATAGCACGCCCCGGCCAATTCAGACTTCCCATAGGGATTCTTGGTTTCTTAGGAGATGTGCTGAAGGTATCCTTTAGAGCTCCTTCGCTGTAAAGCCTGAGCATATACCCGTCACGAAACCCAACTACCCCCACCGCATTTGTACTCAGTCTTAATGTCAGACAACGGCAAAGTCCATGAAAAGCATTTAATTCCAGGCGATCGGCACAATCATCGAATATTACCCACCCGCGTTTTATATGCGCAAAGGCAAAGGTATGCTCAGCACTTTCCCGACCGCATGGAACATATCCACATGCGTCCATATACGCGGTAACCAGATAAATAATCCGTTCCTGTGCAGCTTCGAAATCTTCATCCAGCAGTAGTTGCAGACTGGCATATTCGCGCATTCTGACCATTCCCTTCCGAAAAATAAGCAACATGCCCTTATACCGAAGGTTTTAAACCAATCGTTGAGACAATAATCTCCTGTTTATGATACCCCGCTTCTCTATAAAATGCAAGAAATCGAAATAAATACACTCTCCCGAAAGATACTTTTCTCGGGAGAGTGTATTTATTAGAAAATTTTTTAATGAAAACAGTATATGAGTTATCCGGCTTTTTTAAAAAGATGCATAATCCCTTTGGCAATTTCAACAATTACAAGGGGCGCCACAGACAGGATGGCAATGATACCCCACTGTCCATACATGTATTTGACCTCAAAAATCTCCATAAGCGGCGGAACAAACAATACCGACAACATCAGCAACAACGATGCAAAAAACGCGCCAATCNNAATCCGACTTTAAACAGTGAGTGGGGGGAGCGGATATTAAATGCGTGTACAAGCTGTGCCAGGGCAAGTGTCGCAAACGCCATGCTTTCGCCCAACAATATACTCTTATTTTCGAGAACGCGTGAGCCGATATAATAAGCAATCAGCGTCAATATGCCGATCATGACTCCCTGTAATACTGCCTTAAGTCCCAGCCCATGTGAAAAGATGCTCTCATTTTTATCACGCGGACGGCGCTTCATAATGTCATACTCAACCGGCTCCATTCCCAGCGCAATGGCGGGAAGANNCAAAAGCTGGATTGGCAGAAGAGGAGATTCCTTAAATACCAGCATCGCAATAAAAACGGTAACGATTTCTCCGAGATTGCAGGAAAGAAGGAAATGAACCGATTTTCGAATGTTGTCATAGATTCCGCGACCTTCTTTTACGGCGGTTACAATGGTTGCAAAATTATCGTCGGTCAGCGTCATATCTGCTACACCTTTGGCAACATCGGTTCCGGTAATTCCCATGGCACAGCCGATATCGGAAGCTTTCAGTGCTGGCGCATCGTTCACGCCATCCCCTGTCATTGCGACAACCTGACCTGCCTGCTGCCACGCCTTGACAATACGAATCTTATCGGACGGAGTTACCCGTGCGTATACTCGGTAATGGTGAATGCTGTCGTACAGCTCTTGGTCGCTAAGCTTGGCAAGCTCGGTTCCGGTTATGGCTTGGCTGTCATCGCTTAGGATTCCTAATTCACGCGCGATTGCAGAAGCCGTCACAACATGATCTCCGGTTATCATAACCGTTCGGATACCTGCGGTATCACACTCTTTGATGGCGTCCATAACCTCGGGGCGGGGTGGATCCATCATTCCGACAAGCCCCCCGAAGATCAGTCCGTTTTCAAGCTCCTCTGGTAGCAGCTCGGCGGGTATCTGCTCTATGGTTTTGTAGCCCACTGCAAGTACGCGCAGAGCATCACGAGCCATTTCTTCATTTGCCTGTTCGGCGGCTTTGCGGGCTTCTTCATCTTGCCAGACACACCGGCTAAATAAAATATCGGGAGCGCCTTTCACAATGACAACCTTTTGATTCTCAATCAAATTAATGGTTGTCATCAGCTTTCGGTCAGAGTCAAAGGGGATTTCTCCCACACGCGGATGCTCTGCGTTCAGTTCATCCTTGCTCAGCCCTTGTTTCAGCGCAGCTGCCACAATCGCGGTTTCGGTTGGATCGCCGATATGCTTTTCGGCGCCTTCCTCCATTCGGACGGTACCGTCGGTACACAGGGCGGCAAGGCGTATGAGCGCAGTGGCGCTTTCCGGGAGGGAATCACTCATCGCAATTGTATTTTTCCCGGTAAAGACTTTCATCAGCGTCATGCGATTTTGAGTCAGGGTACCTGTCTTATCCGAGCAGATAACCGAAGCGCTGCCCAAGGTTTCAACCGCCGGAAGTCTGCGGACAATAGCGTTATTTGCGACCAAACGCTGTACACCAATCGCCAGCACAATGGTTACAATGGCGGGTAGCCCCTCTGGAATTGCGGCTACGGCAAGGGAAACGGCGGTCATAAACATTTCAAGCAGACCCTTGTTGTATATCAAACCGATAACCAGTATGATTGCACAGATTCCAAGTGCGAGAAACCCCAGCATCTTACCGAGGTGGGCAAGCTTTATCTGCAGAGGGGTTACTGCTTCATCCTCGTTATCCAGCATTTGCGCAATTTTCCCCATTTCGGTGTTCATGCCTGTTTCGACAACAACCGCCTTTGCTCTGCCGTAGGAAACGGCACAGCCTGCATAAGCCATGTTTACCCTGTCTCCCAAGGGAGCGAGCTTTGAAACATCGGCGGCGGCATCCTTTTCGGCAGGCACCGACTCGCCGGTAAGCGCCGACTCGTCACTGCGGAAGCTGGCAGAGCGTATCAAACGGCAGTCGGCGGGAACCATATCACCCGCTTCAATCTCAATCACATCGCCCGGTACAAGCTCGGTTGATTTGATTGTCTTTAATTCCCCGCCACGTCTAACCCGTGCCGAGGGAGCCGAAAGGTTCTTTAGTGCTTCAAGCGCAGCTTCCGCCCTGCTTTCCTGTACGACACCCAGCACACCGTTAATAATTACGATAAGAAGGATGACAATGGGTTCAACCCAGTCGGTCTCTCCGCCGGTCATTGCGTGATAAATACTGATACCCAGGGAAACACCCGCAGCAATCATTAGGATGACAACCATAACATCCTTCATCTGGCTTGAAAATCTCTGTAAAAACGTGCGTGGTGGTTTTTCATCCAGCTTATTCTGTCCAAAGCTTTTTAATCGTTCAGAGGCCTCTTCCTCACTCAATCCTGAATTTAGGTCGGTGGTTAGCTCTTTCATAACCTGATCAGGCGCACTGCTATACCAAATCAACACAGATCCCCCTTGTATTTGTTATCGTATACGGATATCATCAGAAATGAGATTTTTCATCCTTATCGGATATTCGTATGAATGTGGTTCACATGCTTCCCCTTATTATAATGTATTTTTATGTAATTTGGAAGAAAAAACACAAAATCAATACAATTAACCTCAACAAAAGAAAATACATTGTATAAAATACATTGTTTTTGGAAATACACTGCTGTATAATTAGGATAAAACAAAAATGTGACGGAAAGGTGCATATCCTGTGGCTTCAGTCGGCTGGTATGACATTCTGATAATCGGTGGTGTNNGACTTGCGGCGTCCATATTTGCCGCCCGCAGTGCAAAGGGGCGTTATTCGGTTGCAATTGCCGAAAAACAGCCGCGTGTGGGGCGCAAGCTCCTAGCCACCGGCAACGGAACCTGCAACATTAGCAACAGTGCAGCGGTGATGAAACGGTACCACGGCAATCACCCCGAATTCCCGCAAATAGTGCTGGAAGGATTCAGTTCTGAAGATACTTGTGCGTTCTTTGAGTCCATTGGCGTTGAATGTACAGTGCGGGCGGACGGGCGAATTTATCCGCTTTGCGTTCAGTCCGGCGCGGTACTTGACTGTATGCGGCTGGAGGCACAGTCTTTGGGAGTTCAGGAGCTGTGCGAGTTGAATGTGACCGCATTGCACAAGGAAAAGAATGGATTTAGGTTAGCAACCGGCGGCGGTAAACTTTTCTCAAGGGTTGTTCTGGTTTGCACGGGAGGTGCGGCGTCTCCCTCACTTGGGGGATCTGCTGAGGCATATTCGCTGCTGAGTGCATCCGGTCACACAAGAACCCCGCTGTTTCCTTCGATTGTACAGGTTCGCACCGATACCCAATATATTAAATCGGTTAAGGGGATACGCGTGGATGCGCGGATCTCATTTATGCGTAATAGAGAGAGGCTTGCATCCGAAAAGGGCGAGATCTTGTTTACGGAATACGGTTTGTCCGGTCCTGCCGTTATGCAGATATCCCGCCATGTTTCGGATTGGGAGCGCCGCAAACAAGGAAAAATGACAGCGGTACTAAACCTACTGCCCGATATGAACAAGGAAAATCTGATGGCTTCGCTGAGCCGACGAACCATCATGCAGGGGCGCACCATGGGCGATCTGCTGACCGGTCTTTTGCAAAAGCGTCTGGGGCAAACGGTTCTTCGTGCAGCGGGGTTTCAAGATTTCAACCTGCCGGTTACAGCTTTAAAGGATAACGATCTTGTGCGCATCGCCGCCGGAATTGTCGGTTGGGAAATTGAGGTGACAGGATCGCAGGGGTTTGGAAGCGCCCAGGTTACAGCAGGTGGTATCGATACCGACGATTTTAATCCAATGNNNNCGCATCCAAAGCAATGATTGCTTTGCTTGATACAGAGAAGTAGCTGTGCAACTGGGTGTATATCCGCATAACACCGAAATTCCCATGCAGGAACGCTGTCCTCATTATTCCGTTTTTCCTCCCGAATGGCATAACTGCGAGATGGGGCATCCCGCTCTGATTCCCCCCTCCGTCAGGCTTTTTCGGTTTCCTACAATCTTGTATTTTATTCCTATTATAAAACCTAAATTCAATCGCCCAGCTGTAGGAAATCTGTCTTCATGGTTTCATTAACATAAATAGCCATGAGACGGCGGGTCGCACCCCCTGTTTTTTGCGGGCCAAAAAGTGGCAGAGGGCCTAGCTGCCCTCTGCTACGATATCTTCCAGCACCTTAATGAGATCATTGAGATTATTCAATCTGACATCTCGTTCCAGTATTGCATTTTTTAAATCTATTGACAATGTTTCAAATTTGTCTTTGATACTCGGATCAACATATGACATCATTTATAACCTACCTTTCCCAATATTAATCATTCCCACAAACTGACTTGGTATCAGAAAAAACTACAGGAAAAATCTTTTCCACTTTTATCAATAAATAAAAAAGTTGTCTGTAATATTGAGTTTATGATTTAATCGTGTATAATTGAAGAACGCTCAAAGTAATTTGTATCGGAGGGTAAGGTTTGGATATCTTCATATCTTCGGCGAGCCGTGGGCTAATCCCGAAAGACCCACTTGCGTTATCTTTTCTTATTATTGTGCTGTCAGTATTGATACTGATTCTGTTTGTCATTTTTCTGAACACGATACATCGATTAAAAGTTAGACATAAAGAGAATGAAAACATGTTTTCTCTTTATAAAACATTTATTAACGCCGAGGATAATCTGATATATCTGAAGGATGATAAACTAAAATATGTGTTTGTAAACAAAGCGTTTGAATATTTCTTTGACCTGGCAACCCATGAACTTACAGGTCATGATGACTATGAGCTTATGACCCATGAATATGCAGAAAAAATGCGGGAAACTGATTTGGCTGTATTGGAGACGGAATCAGTCGTCTGCAAAGATATTCAATATAAAAAAAGAATATATAGAACAACTAAATTTCCTGTAACCCTTGCAAATGGACAAACCGGTGTCGGTGCTCAGATCAAAGATGTTACCCAAGAGCAAAAAAGTATTAAGCAGCATGAAATTCACCTTCGTACGCTAATCTCGATCGGAGACGGTGTAATGGTGGTTGATCAGAACGGTATGGTCGAAATGCTGAACAAGGCGGCTGAAAAGCTTACAGGATGGCTAAGCAGTGAGGCTGTCGGAAAGCCGTATCGCGAGGTGTTCCCCCTGTACCGCGACGGGGGAACTGTTGTCAGTGACTACGTAGCGGATGTTTTAGAATCCGGTACTGACAGTGAGATGAAGGGCAATGCGATTCTATTGTCAAAGTGCGGCAATAGGCATTATATCGAGGACAGCACAGCTCTGATTCGGGATGACATGAACAAAGCGATCGGGGTTGTGGTAATTTTCAGAGATATCAGCGCCATAAAAGAGCAAAGAGATCAAATTGAATATTTGAGCTTCCACGACTCCTTGACAGGACTGTACAACCGCAGATTTTTTGAGCAAGAGCTTCGGAGAATGGATACCGAAGACAACCTTCCGCTTTCAATCGTTATGGGTGATGTGAACGGCTTAAAGCTCACGAACGATATTTTTGGGCATATGTACGGTGATCAGCTGCTGGTGAGTGTAGCAGAGGTTTTGAAAAGGGTATGCAAAAAAGAGGATATCATTGCACGGTGGGGCGGTGATGAGTTTGTGATTCTAATGCCGAAAACCTCCCCAGAAGATGCAAAGGATGTGATGTCCCGCATTAAAAAGGAATGTGCGGACATACAGACTAGAGCTTTTAAAGGTAGTATTTCAATGGGCAGCGCCACCAAGCAGACTGTCAATCAGAAGATTATGCAGATGCAGGAACATGCGGAAGATACCATGTATTTTGTCAAATCGCTTGAACAGGACAATATCAAAAACTCTGCGATTGACTCAATTACCTCTTTGCTACACCAAAACAGCAGGAGGGAAAGGGAACATTCCCAGCGCGTCAGCGAGCTGTGCCAAAAGCTGGGCAAGGCGCTAAATCTGCCTGGAGAGGAAATCCGCAAGCTTAAGGAGGCGGGCTACCTGCACGACATCGGCAAAGTCGTGCTTGAACCCGAGCTAATGAATAAAAATCACTTACTTACAAATCCCGAATGGAATGAGGTCAAGCGACATTCTATTGTGGGTTACAGAATTCTCAACTCTTTTGATAATACGCTGGATCTTGCCGAGACGGTTCTTGCGCATCATGAACGCTGGAACGGTTCGGGTTATCCCAAAGGGTTAAAGGGTGAGGAAATTCCCAAGCTTGCCAGAATCATTGCGATTGTTGAGGGATATGACAGGATGACGCACGATTCGGATAATATTAGGGCTATGAGTAAGGAAGATGCCATACAGACGCTGAAGGACAATGCGGGAATTCTGTTCGATCCCAAGCTGGTCGATGTGTTCACCGAGATGGTACAGGAAGGTACTACATAAGGCATTCCTAAAAATATTGTAATACACGTTCTGATATGATAAGTGATTTTTTATAATTTAAAGTAAAAACC
>DOWI01000294.1 GCA_003519645.1 Oscillospiraceae bacterium | reverse complement strand
GAAATATAATGGCAAAGACGTGGAACTATCAAGAAACGGCGATATAGCAATCTGGGACGGAAAACAAAAACAAGAAGAAGTTGATTTGTTCTCCGTTCCTGAGTTTGTTAATTATATTGCCAAAAGAGTTTGCCTGGACAATCCCCAGAGCGAAGATTAGTTTTTTTTCACCAGGCAAGGAAAGGGGTGTTCATGTGCCAAAAGCAAGTTTTTCAGGATGCGATTTATTCATGTGGGATAAGTGGGAAGAGATAGATTGCGACACTGTTTTTTTTTACAATGTAACTTTCTTTCCGGCGTCTCTGCAAAAATACAACGGACTTGACGTGGAAATCCCAAGAAATAGAGATAACGGAAATATGGTTATTTGGAACGGAAAGCAAAAGCAGGAAGAAGTTGATCTATTCTCCGTTCCCGAATTTGCTTTTCGTATCGCAAAGGAAAACAAGAAAGGGCTTGGTGCGTCGGTAGAAGTAATCGGAGGGGATCCCAAAAACCCGCAACCATGGAAGGGGATTCTTTCCGATTTGGATATAGCAGTCGGAAAAGAATTCAAAGCCAGGGCAGAAGTCTTTGGCGCTATGGCTAAAGAGGGGGTAGGTTTTCCTCACGTCCAGGATGAACAGGGTAATTGGATGTCCCGCGAGCAACTTATCCAGAGAGAACAGGACAGTTGGATGTCAGATATGGTGAAGAATGGCTGGCCTCCGTTGAAAATCATCGCCTTGAAAGAACTGCTAGGATAGTGTGCTATGCTACCGTCCCTTTGGCTGTCTGTATTTTACAGACGGCGCAAGGGGGCGGAATGGATCGCACGATCCGATTGTAAAGCCCAATACTGGGCTGAAAATACTCACAACCCTTCAAGATCACTTTCCTTGCAACAATTACAGAAAAACTTGATCGTGTCATCTTTCTGCCGCTTTTGCGAAGCGGCGGGATGGATCACATGATCCGTTTCCGGAATTCACATTCCGGCGCAGTAATATTTTACGGCTTTATAGCCAAAAAAGGAGGGAGTAATGTGCCATATGCTGACGGGTACGACATCGGCCCTGCGGTATTTGACCGCAAAAAAGGCTTTGTATTAAAGCCTCGGCAAACCAGGACAGAAATTAACACCATTGGTTCCGTGAAAAAACATCCAGTCGAAAACGAAGAAAATGACAAAAAAATACGTAACAGCCATTCGTGAGTTTGGCACGACTAATGATTTTCGCGAAGCCGGCTACCTAACTCTTGATGGCGAACTGCTTGACTTCAGCGGTAAGCACGAAGGCGGTCCTTCGGGAGTAAGAAACATGGACCACCGTGAGATAAGCGGTATTTATGACCTTGAAGGCTACAGCAGCGCTATGTGCGCTTTCGTAGACGAAGGTAATGTAAGAATGTCGCACTATGGCTTTGAGTTAACCCAGCAGCCGACAAGGCAGCGGGAAATCAGGCTGGTTGAATTTATCGCTTATAAAAATGGTGGAGTATACGTCGATTTCGGAAAAATCGGCAAACATAATCAGGCTCCTTTGGGCGTCGAATACCCAAAAGGCACAAAGGCAACCAAAATAATATCGGATATTCGCAGATTTTACGCAACGGGCGAAAAGCCGCAGATATCCGCGATGGCTCAATTTATATAATTAGGAGGGGCAAAATGGATGAAAAATTCGGGGTTACGGCTATTCTTAAAATTGATTTGTCTACGGATGACATCGACGATATCGTGTGTACGGCATTGGAGGGCGGCATCAATTACTGGTGCTGCAAGGCGGAGGTCGTCGGCAAGTATCTCGGAGAATATGCCAGCGATCAGATTTCACGTGGCGGTTCTCTTATCCTCTATGACAGTGAAAGCAACGACAAGTGGGAACTGACATTTGACAAGCTTCTGAAAGGCGTTGCATTCTGGCTTGCTTCGAATCACAATCTCGCGATCAAGAACAATAGAATTGATACCTGTGATATAGATGGGAATGCTGCCGACTTCATAGTCCAGTACGCCCTGTTCGGTGAGCTGGTATTCGGGTAGGAGGATAACGCTATGAAAGAAAAGATGGATTCTATTATATCCAGACACCTTGAAAAAACGCTTGGATATTGGAGACAGCCTGACGAAACTTTCAAACGTGAAATATATGCAGATTACCGCGACAAAATGAACAGCGAGTCGGCTATAAAAATTCTGGAATCCCCAAATCCATCGGATGCCTTTTGGGAAATGATGTGCGATTGGTATGACGATTACTCCTGTGATCTTAAAAATGAGCTTAAAAAGGAAATTGTTAATATTCTGCAAGACGATAACGGGCCTTGTCCGGAAGGGCTTACCGATGAAGAAGATGACTTGCTCAATGACTGGCTTTTAGAAAAAGTGAACTTTGCTTTTCCGGAAAAGCATTACTTGGAACAACCGTTTCATGTGGATATCATGGTTGATACAGGAGACGGGAATCACGATTACACCCTTAATTGCGTTTATCCTGCCTATTGCGGACGATACGGCGAAACCATTGACGATAAAGCAAGTATCGTCTGGCTGGCAAGACAACAGGGTTACACAAAAAGGCAACTCAGGAGAGCTTTGAAAGAGGGAGACGTAACAAACCCAAAAGGCTTTCTTGAATCCGTTCGAGCCGAAGTAGCAAATATCGCCTCTCCTATGCAAATCCTCACGTTCTTGGTGGAGATGACTTTGGAGGATTTAATAAAGCTAAATGAGCTCATCGGGCTCCAATACAGAAACGGATATTATTACGACAGCAAAAAGAATCCGTATTGCGGATATATCGTGCTCGACCAGAAAACAACAACGGGTTTGTATGACCCTTGGAGTGGCGGCGGAAGCCTATTTGAAATCAAACTTGAAAAAGATGTAAGACTTCCGATACGCTTTATTCGCTCTGCGCTTCCTGACGGTGGAGACGGACATTCCGTCGATAGCGTCTACGGCATGGTTGGTTCTGTCTGGCAAAGAGGCGGGGTAAAAACCATACACGCGCCCAGAAATATAAAGAAGGTAGAAGTTTGAGTAATTGGACTAAAGAAAGCCTGCGAATCGACACAGATTTTGAAATTGCCCTTGATGCATGCGAGTGGATTTTTGTTTACATTGAGACTTGGTTCGATATAGACGAAAAGTTTGGTACTCACACAAAAGAACATGATGATTGGTGGATCAATCTCTATGCGAGATATAATCCATTCAAAGGCGAGCTGGTTATGCCATATACCATTGTCAAACCGGATAAAGAAGAGTCTTACGAATACTATCCGAACGAAGAAGACAAGGCCTTGGTGATTGCAATGATTGAAGAAGCCGTTTGGGAATGCGAAGGTTGCAGTCCTCGTGACTACATCACCAGAAATTGAGGTGGAAAAAATGGATAAAGTGGTTTTTAGAACCGAAGAGTGGGCCNNGAGGGATTTCCATGCCCCCGCTGCGGCTACGACCGCATGAGGGAACCGGTAGCTACCAACGCCCTGAGCCGCTATGCAAGCGTCTATATCTGCCCCGAATGCGGAATAGATGAAGCCATAAGAGATATGGCTGGGAAAAGTCCGCTTCCCTTCCTAGAGTGGGGTATGCCCATGGGGTTTATGAATGAGGAGAACGACAATGAGCAATAGGTGGACAATCAAACAGATCAACGAGACCGACGATCTTACGTTTGCAATGTGTATCCTTTCCGAGCGGCGCGAAATGCTGAACCAGGAGGCTCCGCTTGCAAAAAAGCTTCGGAGCGCATATCACACGCTTGATAGCCTCCGAAACAGGCGTTCAATCATGGCTGAAAAAAAGGCTGCGATGACCAAGGAAATAATTTCAGATTGGGAATGTTCAATAACTTCAGACTGGGAATGTTCAGAATGCGAAGTTAGCGTAGGAGAAGGGGATACCTATTGCCCAAACTGCGGAGCAAGGTTTATTAACGAGCCGTTTGTTTATGCGACAAAAAAAAGCACAATAAGCAGGGAAGTAAATTTAAACCGGAAATGCTCAGCATGTGAAGCCAGAGTGAATGATAGCGACACTTACTGTTCAAATTGTGGTGCAAAGTTCGTTGATGCAAAATAAGCTTATCCGGAAATATACCGCCCGGCATTTATTCAATCTGTGCCAGGGTACATGACGAGCAATCGACAGATCCTCGTATACCAGCATGAAAGGGGATACGAAAATAAAAACTGTTAAATTAAGCAGCCTGAAACCCGGCAGTATATTCTGCTACGCTGCAAGAAAATACTTACAAAATAACGGAAAGGAGCAGCAATGAACAAATACAGGGTTTATGGTCATACTACCGTTACCGTCACAATAGAAGTGGAGGCGAATAATGAGGCAGAAGGCTACCAGGCTGCCGCTGATGAGTTGTACTTCCTATCTGCGTATGCCGGCAACGGCGGTCTTGACAGACTTATCGGCGTCGATGGCGAAAACGAGAGCAGCGTTAACGCAGACGAGGAAATCACATATGACGATATCGAACTGCTCGGCCCCGCAGAAG
>DOWI01000263.1 GCA_003519645.1 Oscillospiraceae bacterium | reverse complement strand
AAAATCCATTGCGAACAAACCCTTTCTGATTGATGTGCATGGGAACATATTCCCAATGATACTTGACGTGTGTTTCCTCTTGTATTTTATCATAAAATGATATATTATTAAATACGGTGCCAAGGATTTTATGGTGAAATTGTTAAAAAATTATCACAGTATGGCTGTTGTACGATTTGGTCAATACATCCCAGCCCACCCGCGAAAGNNGAATCTATATGGATATCACAAATATTAAGGAATGGGTGTCCCTTAGGACAAAAGGAGGAGTGCATGCGCCTCATCGAAAACATACCGCGGATTGTGAGACCGTGGTGATGCCCCCTCCCGAACGCATTATACTTGCGATGTCGCAGCACATCGGTGTTCCCTGCAAACCGGTAGTAAAGGTAGGGGACTATGTTGAGGTTGGACAGGTTGTAGCAGACAGCGATCAGCCTGTTTCTGCACCGATTCATAGCGGTGTATCCGGTAAGGTGGCTGCTATGACAGAGTTGCTGCTTCCGGGTGGACTGAAAACCGCTGCGCTGATGATTGAATCGGACGGCGAGCAACGCATACATGAAAGCGTAAAGCCGCCGGTGGTTGAGAATTATGATGACTTTATCAAAGCTGTTCGGGCATCCGGACTGGTGGGACTCGGCGGCGCCGGCTTCCCCGCCCACATAAAGCTGCAGCCCCGCAATTTTGACGCCGTTGACACGGTGATTGTAAACGCTGCAGAATGTGAACCTTACATAACATCTGATTACCGCGAGTGTATGGAAAATTCGTGGGACATTGTGTCGGGCGTTCAGACACTGATGGAATTTCTTGATACAGCGCGTGTTATCATTGCGGTTGAAAAGAATAAACCCGCCGCGCTTTCCGAGCTTTCCAGGATTGCCGCCGAAGTAACCCGTGCCGGGCATGAGGTGATCGTAAAGCCGTTGCCAGCAAGATACCCGCAGGGTGCCGAAAAGGTTTTGATTCAAGCGTGTACCGGACGACGTGTGCCCCCCGGAAAGCTGCCGTCTGATGTCGGATGTATTGTGATGAATGTTGCATCGGTCGCTTTCCTGTCGCGGTATTTCAAAACGGGGATGCCCCTGGTCGACAAGCGTGTTACGGTGGACGGGTCGGCGATTTCCCGTCCCAAAAATGTCCGCGTGATTATCGGCACCCCTATTCATGAGGTTATTTCATTTTGCGGCGGTACAAAGTTTAAGACACGCAAGCTGCTTATGGGAGGACCGATGATGGGGCTTGCCCTCATGAACGACGAGCTGCCGGTGCTTAAACAGAACAACGCCATTCTTGCGCTGTCAGAAGAGGATATCCAGCTGACAGAGCCCTCGACCTGCATCCGCTGCGGCAGATGTGTGAGCGCATGTCCTATGAACCTGGTACCGCCTTCGATTGCTGCAGCATATCAGAACAAGGACACCAATGCGATGGAGAAGCTGGGCGTTATGACCTGTATGGAATGCGGTTGCTGCACCTATTCATGTCCTGCCCATCGTCAAATTGTACAGACCATGCGTATGGGAAAGGGCGATGTTCGAAAAGCCACAGCCGCAAAGGCAGAAGCGGCAAGTAAGGCGAAAGCCGAGAACCAACCTGCAAAACAAGCCGTAACGGCAGGTAAGTAATTGATCAGTTGAGAACAGGCGGTCATTGACCGCTGCTACATAAAGGAGTGACCGGGCAGATGGAGAACCCGTTGATTATTACCTCTTCGCCGCACCTGCACTGCGGTATGACAACCCGTGGGGTTATGTTGGACGTGCTTATTGCGCTGTCGCCGGCAGCTGCAGCTTCGATACTGCTGTTTGGCTGGCGGTCGGCGGCGGTGGTGCTGGTTTGTGTGGCGTCCTGCATTGCGGCAGAATATCTAAGCCGTATCATCCTCAAGCGCCCCCAAACTGTCGGTGACCTTTCAGCCGTAGTTACCGGTGTGCTGCTGGCATTTAACCTGCCGGCTTCGATCCCGCTGTGGCAGGCGGCCATTGGCGGGGTTGTGGCAATTGTGGTAGCCAAGCAGATGTTCGGCGGATTGGGACAGAATTTTGTTAACCCCGCTTTGGTGGGCCGTATTGTATTGATGGCAAGCTTTCCCGAAGACATGAACAGGTGGGTAACACCGTTGCAGGGTGCATCAGGGGTTGACACCATGACTTCTGCAACCCCGCTGGAAGTAGTGATTCAGGGCGGCGAGATGAATTACAGTTTGCAGGAGCTGTTTGTAGGCATCCGCCCGGGCAGTCTGGGCGAAACCTGTGTGCTGGCGTTGATACTCGGCGGTCTGTACCTTGTAATCAGACGGGTTATCTCGCCAACCATCCCGCTTGTGTATATTGGAACAGTATTTGTTATGACATGGCTGCTGGGGCAGAACCCTTTCATCCACATCCTTTCCGGCGGCCTTATGCTGGGTGCAATCTTTATGGCAACCGACTACACCACAACCCCGATTAACAAGACGGGCAAAATCGTGTTTGCAGTGGGATGCGGACTTCTGACCGTGCTGATACGTGTGTTTGGTTCGCTGCCGGAAGGCGTATCCTTTGCAATCGTCATTATGAATATACTGGTTCCGCTGATTGAGCGGGCAACCCGTCCGCTGCCATTTGGTGAGAAACGGAGGCTGCGCAATGAGCGGTAAAATGAATATCAATATAAAAGAGATTGTTGTTTCCGCTTTGGCACTTGCGATTATTTCGGGCGTTGCGAACGCAGCCCTCGCAGGAACCAACGCCATGACCAAGGATACGATTGCCCAAGCCAACCAAAAGGCCGAAACCGAATCCCGCCGGCAGGTAATTGATGCTGACTCATTTGAGAAAGGTATCCTGAACAATGATGAGCAGCAAGTGGTTTATTACTCGGCAAAAAAAGACGATAATATTGTCGGCTATGTGTTCACGGTTTCCTCCACCGGTAAAAGCTCGGGTTTGGTGGTTATGACCGGTATTTCGGTTGATGGCGGCATTACCGGTGTCACGGTTACCGATGACAATGAAACTGCCGGTTATGTGGATATGATTCAAGAGGGCGGGTTGTTTGATGGTTTTATCGGAAAAAACACATCCCAAGAATTTAGTATCGGAAAAAACATTGACGCCGTATCCCAGGCAACCAAAACATCCAAGGGTGTGACACAAGGCGTCAATCAGGCTGTGGAATATTTTAATCGTATAAACAAGGGGGGACAATGATGAGGATGTTTCGAATGTTGGCAGCTTTTTACCGTATGCTTCCGAGCAGACATAAGAAGGCATTTACAAAAGGTCTTATCAAAGAAAACCCTGTTCTTCGTCTTGTCCTCGGCACCTGTCCGACGCTTGCCGTCACGACTGCGGCGGTGAACGGGCTGGGTATGGGAGCGGCTGCTACATTTGTTCTTGTCTGCTCCAATATTGCAATTTCACTGCTCAGAAAGCTGATTCCCGATAAGGTTCGTTTGCCCGCCTTTATCGTCATAATCGCGGCGTTTACCACCATTGTTCAAATGCTGGTCAAGGCGTACCTGCCGGCGATCGATAAGGCGCTGGGCATTTATCTGCCGCTGATTGTGGTAAACTGCATCATTCTGGGGCGTGCCGAAGCCTTCGCCAGCAAAAACAGCGTTGGGCTTTCGGCTCTGGACGGACTGGGAATGGGGGCAGGCTTTACGGGCGCGCTGATTCTGATGGGCGGCATCCGGGAGCTTTTGGGAAACGGAACGTTGTTCGGATTCCCCGACGGAGGCATCATTCCTCCGATTACAATTTTTGTACTTCCGGCAGGCGGTTTCTTTGTTTTTGGCATGCTGATTTGGTTTACCAATCAGCTTGTCGCCCGCTTTGACAAACAAGCTGCAAGAGGGGATACCGGTGAGCATGTCTGCGCGGCATGCCCCGGCGCATCCATTTGTCATTCCGCACCAGTGGTCGATTCGGTTGCGGTTCCGGCGATAGAGAAGGAATTGGCTGTGGCGGGAAGCAAGGAGGGCCGAGACCATGAGTAATACAAACCTAATTGCGATTTTGATTGGCAGCTTGTTGGTCAACAATTTTGTTTTGTCTCAATTCCTCGGCATTTGCCCGTTTCTGGGGGTTTCCAAGAAGCTGAATTCTGCGGTGGGGATGTCACTTGCTGTTATCTTTGTCATGCTGATGGCGACTGCAGTAACATGGCCGATTTATGCGCTTGTGCTGGTTCCCGCCGATCTTGCTTATTTGCAGACTATTGTATTTATTCTAATCATTGCCGCACTTGTACAGCTGGTTGAGGTGGTATTGAAACGATATGTACCGCCCCTGTATCAGTCACTCGGCATTTATCTTCCGCTGATCACCACCAACTGCGCGGTTTTGGGTGTCACCATACTGAACATAGATAGAAATTTAGGATTTGCAGAATCACTTGTAAACACACTGGGCGCGGGACTTGGCTTTCTCCTTGCAATGGTGATGTTTGCGGGGGTACGCGAACGGCTTGAAAGCGCCGATATCCCTGCCGGGTTAAAGGGACTGCCCATCACGCTGGTGGCGGCATCGCTGGTTTCGGTTTCGTTTATCGGTTTTCAGGGGTTGTTCGGGCTATAAAGGTTGAAACAGAAAGTAGGTTCAGATTATGACTGCGATATTACAGGCGGTAGGCATACTCGCTGCGTTGGGGCTGGGATTCGGACTGATACTTGCGATTGCATNNTGCATCGGCAGTGATGGCGGTGCCCCGTGACGAAAAGGTGGAGCAGCTGTGTGAGGTTCTTCCGGGCGCCAACTGCGGTGCGTGCGGATACTCAGGCTGTGACGGATATGCACAGGCGATGGTGCATGACGGAGCCAAGGTCGGACTTTGCTCCCCCGGGGGTACCGCGGTCGCCCAAGCTACTGCAGAGCTTCTCGGGGTATCGAGCGACGGCGTCCAAACCCTCACTGCAATGATACGCTGTGGAGGCTGTGAGCAGCACACCAAGCGGAAGCTGCAATATCACGGGCTGCAGTCCTGTGCCGCCGCAACTCAGTTTTACGGTGGCAACTGGCTATGCAATCACGGATGCTTGGGCTACGGCGACTGTACAAACGCTTGTGAATACGGCGCGATAACCATAGAGGACGGACTTGCACGTATAGATGCATCCCTTTGCCGCGGATGCACCAAATGCGTTGCGGCATGTCCCAAATCCTTGATCGTTATGTATCCCGGAAGCGCCCGGGGGGTTGTGCGCTGTCAGAACACCGATAAAGGCGGCATTGTCCGCAAGGCGTGCAGTGTTGGCTGTATCGGGTGTATGAAATGCACAAAAGTATGTGAGCATGACGCCATCCACGTTACAAATTTTCTGGCTGAAATAGATATTGAGAAATGTATCGGATGCGGCGCATGTGCAGACAATTGTCCGGTGGACTGTATCACAATTTTCGGACATGAGGCGAAAAAGCCGGAAAAAGTGGCGGCTGCAAGCAAATGATAATTCGAACAATAATGTGAGGACAAAATCCAGAAACCCACTGAAAAAATTCTTTCAGTGGGTTTCTTTATAGCCTTCTGAAGAGGATTGATCTTTCCCACGCGAGAAAGGAGGTAAAAAAACCTCTCCAAGACTTTTCGGTGCATCTTAAGATATTGCCAGTCTTGCCTATGATATTCATTCAACTGATTTTCAATCAATTAAATTCGCCAAAGCGGCAAACTGCTCCAGCGTCAACTCTTCGGCTCGGGCTTGTGGGGATATTCCGACCGCAACAAGCATCGCGGTTGCCTGTTCCTTTAACAATCCGGCACCCATCAGGGAATTTGATAAGGTTTTGCGCCGCTGACCAAAGGCGGCTTTTATGAGATGGAACAAGGTTTTTTCGTTTTTAACCTCACAAGGGGGAGCGGAGCGAATGTCAAGCCGTATAACCGCGCTGTCGACATTGGGCGCCGGCATAAAACTGCCCCGGGATACAGAGAACAGCATGCGGGGCTGTGCATAATACCGGACAGCCAGTGTAACTGCCCCGCATTCCCTTGTTCCGGGGATAGCGCAAAGCCGAACGGCAGCTTCCTTTTGCACCATAACAGTGATGCTATCAATAGGCAAGCGGCTTTCAAGCAGCCGCATAATCAGCGGAGAAGTGATATAATAGGGAAGATTGGCGCATACCGACACCTTTTGTTCCTTGAATTCATTATGAATCAAATCACGCAGATTTATTTCCATGGCATCCCCATGTATGATGTGGATGTTGGGGAAGTCGGACAGAGTCTCCTTTAGTACAGGAAGCAAGCGGTTGTCAATTTCTANNTTTCTATAGAAGCAACATGGGCCGCCCGCAGAGCAAGCTCTCTTGTCAGAACACCGATTCCCGGCCCAATTTCAAGTACACCGGTGTTTTGGTCAGCACCGCAGGCTTCGGCCATTCGGGGACATACCGAGGGGTTAATGAGAAAATTCTGCCCTAGCGCTTTTGAAAATCGGAACCCATGACGGTGGAGAAGGGTGCGTATTTCTGAGATGTTGGTTAAATTCGGCATGATTCCATCCAATCTATACTATTAAAAATCTCGGTTATTAACCATTTCTTTGTGAATACATAAATTCGGTTATGCTTTTGCTTTTAAATAATAAAATGCAGCTTGCGAGGTTAATGGCCATAAGAATCAGCATTAACACAATATACTGAGGTGCATCTGAAAAATCAACCGTTCCGCCAAGAAGCAAAAATAAGAATTGTAAGATGCCAAGTGCGTAACCTGTTGCAAACAAATATCGTACCCATGTGATACCAGAAAACAAAGCAATGGATAAGGCTATTTCAATAATCAGAATAAATAGATTTAACCGGAGTACCGCAGATAAAATACCATCGGCAACATTTACTATTGCAATGGCTGCAACAATTACTTTTCCTTTTTGATAAAGTCGATTTTGCTTTCTTTCAAATCCCTCGAAAGCAACCTGTTGATCTGGTGCGGATTTGAGGTCTTGTTCATTGGTGTGCTTTTCAAACATCATTTATCCCCCGCTTATAATATAGTCATCGTATTATAATATGACGAGAAATAATAATTAAAACTCTGTAAAGGCGTCCGGCAGCAGGGCAGATAGTGACAAAATTTTATATTCCGTCCCTTCACCGGCGGCGCAGATGACCGTCATATCCCCGAACTCGGAGAGAAGTTGACGACAGATTCCGCAGGGTGTAACCGGATGCGCCCCCGCCGCCACTGCAATGGCCGTGAATTTGCGTTCCCCCGCAGTAATTGCTGCAGTAAGTGCAGCACGCTCCGCACAGATTGTCCCGCCGTAAGAGGCGTTTTCACAATTCGTTCCGATATAGACCGAACCGGATTTGGCAAGCAGCGCAGCGCCCACGGCAAAACCCGAATAAGGGCTGTAGGAATTTGCCCTTATACCCTGCGCCAGCTTTATCAGCTCAAGCTTATCGTTATTTGTCAAAGGCATATTGATGACATCCTTCCCGCTATAAAAACCGGATATAGTTTGGTATCCCCAACCGCCACCAAATGGAACGCTGCCAATGAAGGTTGCGGTTGCACATATTTATAATTTGCGTTATTATATCAAAAGAACCCAGTCGATGTACAAGCGGCTGAAGCTTTTTAGAAAGGCATGATGAACGTGAGCAGACGTGACAAGGAAAATTATTATCTTGATATTGCCCAAGCGGTTTCGGAACGCGGCACCTGCCTTCGGCGCAACTTCGGCGCAATCATTGTCAAAAATGACCAGATACTTGCCACCGGATACTCCGGAGCGCCTCGAGGACGCAAGAACTGCTCCGATCTCGGCGTTTGCCTGAGAGAAGAAATGAACATACCGAGAGGGGAACGCTACGAGCTTTGCCGTTCGGTTCATGCCGAGGCAAACGCGATTATCAGCGCTTCCCGCAGTGAGATGATCGGCGCCGCTCTTTATCTTGTGGGGGTGGATAAAAAGTCAGGCGAGCTGGTAGAAAACGCCTGTTCCTGCTCCATGTGCAAGAGGCTGATCATCAATGCCGGCATAGCGCGCGTCATTATTCGAAACACACCCGACCGATTTACGGCGGTTTATGTGCAGGACTGGATAGAAAATGACGAATCGCTATACGGTGAGCTGGGATATTGACGGGAATAATATCAGCGGAATCGATTCAGTCTTTTCATACGGTTGCGTTTGAGCTTTCGGTTGTGAACAATATTCAAAATAATATAACCGATTAGCAGAATTGCCAGCAGCGCCAGTCCTGCGTAAAACCAGGGTGAGCGCAGGAATAGCTGGATTTGTGCCCATACCGCAAGAACCCGACTTTGGTCAATCGATTCAGATGCCACCAAATTCACTTCACCCAACTTTTGGTCGGTCTTAATGTACAGCTCTATTTTGCCCAGTACCTCTCCCTTTTTTACAGGCGCATCCACAGATTCGGAATTTCGAATAATCTTCTTTGTAATGGTTTCGGGTTGGAGGTCATTGATGACCGTGGCGGCGAAACTTTCTTCGGGAACCAGCGTTACGCTGTCCTTGTTCCAGGCGAGCGCAACCGGTATTTGGGTAATGGGCTCATTTTTATTCAGCAGCATTTTATAAGTGAAATTGTTGAATGCCCATCTGTACAGGGTTCGGGTGTCTCTGAAATAGGCGCCCTGCTTCCCATCGTTATCGATGTTTGGCTCTCCCATATCAATGCATAGATATTCATATCCGCTGTCCCTCGCAACCGATGCAAGACAGCGCCCCGCCGAACTGGTGTATCCGGTTTTGCCGAACGACACCGGAGAATAATAGTAAGGCGTAGTGGAACGAAGCATGTCGTTGGTGTTGACAAACGTTCTTTTTGTTCCTTCCTTAACCGGGGTGACCGTATACTGAACGGTAGAGAATAGCGGCTCAAACTCCGGATAATCCATGGAATATCGGATAATTTTATATAAATCCTTTGTTGTTGTATACTGACTGGCGCTGTCGGTGCCCGTAACATTGGCAAACGATGTGTTTTGGCAACCGATTTTGCCCGCCAGCTGATTCATTCTTGCGACAAACTGGGCGTGACTGCCTGACAAGGCAATCGAGAGGGTGGCGCATGCATCGGCAGCCGTGGTTATCATGGATACCGAAAGCAGATCCTTGATAGTCCATTCCTCACCGTAAACCATCTGAGCGCTGGCAAGGTCATGTCCTGCGATTACGTTAAAGGCTTCGGAGGAATATGTGCCGGTTACCTTTCCGGTATCGATTCCCTTTTCCCGGATAATTTCAATTGCTGTGATTCCCACCATAAGGCGTACCAAGGCCGCCGGAGACCGTTTTGAATCCGGTTTTAGCTCAAAGAGTATGGTGTCCTCTTCCGGGGTTGCGCCAAGGCTGGCAACAAGGGCAGATTTTGCAAGTATGGTTGTATCCGCAGGCAGCTCATATAATGTGCCGGCCGAAGCAGTCACGCCGGCTACATCATGCATACAAAAAACTGTCATCAGACCAAGACAGCAAATCAGTGACAGGATGCGTATTGTCATTGCTTTTTTAGACTTCTGCATAGTAAACTCCATGTCCTTTCCGAGTTTTATGCCCGAAAAGGACATAAAACTGATATTGAAAACGCCGCATTTTCTTACGGGTGCGTCCCTTTTACTTCATTCGTATCATCGTAATCTTGTAATTTAGCTGAAAGGCATGATTTTTAATGGTATATATAACCGGAGACACACACGGGGATTTTTCACGCTTCACCTGCCCCGCCGCCCGCCGAATCCGCAAAGGGAGTACGCTTATTGTTTTGGGAGATTTCGGTTTTATATGGGACGGAAGCAAAAAGGAGCGCAAGGTATTAAAAAAGCTGTCAAAGCTGAAATTCACCGTATTGTTTTTGGATGGTCCCCATGAAAATTACGATTTGCTTGATAAATTTCCCGTTACTGAATGGAACGGGGGGCGGGTGCAGGTAATCCAAGAGAATGTGATGCATTTGCTTAGGGGCGAAATATATACAATTGAAAATGAGAAGTATTTCGTTTTTGGAGGTGGGGAGAGTCTCGAACATGATATCCGTGCCGACAACAAAACCTGGTGGGAGCGGGAAATGCCGTCAGGTGAGGAAATGCTCCAAGGCCGCCGCCGTCTTCGGGAACATGGGAATAAGGTTAATTATATTCTCACCCACGAATATCCGGGAAAATCGGGCAGCTATTTGGACAAAAACGGACGCCACAACGGCGTCAACGCATATCTGGGATTGATTGAGAGTGAGGTAGACTATGTCCGCTGGTTTTTCGGCTCGCTTCATATTGATAAAATATTGAGCAAAAGCCTGCTCTCGGTCTTTCAGAATATCGTGCCTGTCCACAAGGTGGATAAAAAGAAGTAGGGCAAGGGCTCTGCTCTTGCCGAAAATGCGGGGCAGGTCAGGACGATACTCTTGACCGGCAACTAAGATTAGTTCGGGCGGCAAGGCATTGCCGTATACGACTAATAAACAAGCGTAGTATGCTCGCAAACCTCTTCAATCTTGTCACGCAACGCAAGAAAATCCGCAAAGGCAGTTGGCTTCTGATTGGGGTTGCGCAAAATGGCGGCAGGGTGGAAGGTGCCCATCATCAGGGTTTCCCCTTTTCCAATAAACTGACCATGTTGCCGCGTAACCTTAAAATCAGGAGAAATCATACGGCAGGCTGCCACCCTTCCTAAGCATACAATGATTTTGGGGCGTATGAGTAAAAACTGTTCCCTTAGCCATTGAATACAGGCCTCTTGTTCGTCGGGCAGAGGGTCTCTGTTTTTAGGCGGTCTGCACTTCACGATATTGGCGATATATATGTTATGTTTGCGAGACAGGCCGACAGCCGCCAGCATTTTGTCCAGAAGCTGACCCCCTCGTCCCACAAAGGGTTCCCCCTTCAAATCCTCTTGCTCCCCCGGGCCTTCGCCCACAAACATCACTTCGGCATTAGGGTTGCCCACACCCACAACCACATTATTGCGCGTCTGGGCAAGGCTGCATGCACTACAGCTTCTGCAATGCTCGGTCAGCGTGTCCCAGTCTTTATATTTCATTCAACCACAGCCTTTCTTCCAAAAGGTGTATAAATACAAGTAAATTATATTTTTACATATCATATCATACTTTTGCTTGAAATAATAGTCCCGCAGCGGTACAATATAATGTGAACGATAGGTTTTTGATATGGAAAGGAAGTATATTAAGCATGAAAAATCAGGTACTGGTGGAGACTTCGGCCCGCCATATCCACGTTTCTCGAAAGGATTTGGATATTCTTTTCGGAGAAGGGTACGAGCTTACCAATAAAAAGGATTTATCACAGCCCGGGCAGTTTGCATGCACCGAGCGTGTTGACATTGTAGGTCCCAAAAAGACGCTTACAGGTGTTAGTATTTTAGGGCCTGTCAGACCGGATACACAGGTGGAACTGTCAATGACAGATGCCCGTTCCATCGGTCTTGCCGCGCCAATCCGTGAATCAGGTGATGTTGAGGGTTCTGCGGGGTGCAGGATTGTGGGACCCAAAGGCGAGATAGAGCTGGTGCAGGGTGTGATTGCGGCGAAACGCCATATTCATATGACACCTGAGGATGCGGCTAAATTTGATGTAAAGGATAAGGACGTTGTTAGCGTAAAGGTGGATTCAGACGGGCGTTCGCTTGTTTTCGGTGATGTCGTTGTGCGTGTCAGCAGCAAGTTTGCTCTTGCCATGCATATTGACACAGATGAATCAAATGCGGCAGGCGTGAAATGTGGTATGATGGGTACGGTTATCAAGTAATTATTATTTGAAATAGCGCAGTCGCCAATGGCTGCGCTTTATTCATTAAAAAGGATGATTATATTGAAATCGATATGGCTTCGCTTTCCCGAAGGCAAAAGAAAGGCACTTACGCTGAGTTATGATGATGGAGTGGAGCAGGACATACGTTTACTCGAACTTATGGCTCAACATGGCGTAAAAGGCACTTTTAACATCAATTCCGGAGGTTATGCAGCCGAAGGCACAGTGTACCCCCACGGACAAATTTCCCGCAGAATGTCAAAATCTCAGTGTACACAAATTTACAACAGTCCTTTTGCAGAAGTGGCAGTCCATGCCTTGACACATGCGTTCTTGAACTCTATCACACCGGCAATGGTGATGAAAGAAATCATACAGGATCGGGAAAATCTTGAAAACCAGTTCGGGAAAATTATACGCGGCATGGCATATCCTTACGGCACATACAACGATATGGTGGTACAGGTGCTTGACCAAGCGGGGATTGCTTATGCACGTACCGTCCATTCGCATTTATCGTTTGACATGCCTTCGGATTGGCTGCGTATGGGTGCTACCTGTCACCATAAGAATCCGCAGCTGATGCAGCTGGCAGAGAAATTCCTGAACGAGACACCCGAAAGAGACCCGTATTTGTTTTACCTATGGGGACACAGTTTTGAATTTGATAAGGATAACAACTGGAATGTTATTGAAGAATTTCTGAAAACCGCAGGCGGCAGGGATGATATCTGGTATGCGACAAATATAGAGATTTATGATTATAACAAAGCATTTGAAAACCTGCAGTATTCGGTAGACGGACGCTTCATACACAATCCTTCTGCAATCAGCGTGTGGGTTCAGATAGACAAAGATACGATTGAAATACCCGCCGGACAAAACGTGAAGCTAAAATAATAGAGTCATACGGCTGAGTGATTTTATGCCCTCGGCCGTATGAGATTTAGATGAATGCAATGCGGATAAGCGTGGATACACCAACGTGAATTGTTTTTAGAAAAAATCTNNATATTACCTCAAAAGGGGGTTCTTTTTTTGTGCGCTCATTTTCAGTTTGGTGCGCATATACCTCGGAGGGAGGCCGTGCGCGGCCAGTACAGGGTATTGCATGCCGCACACAACATATTTCCGACCATCGGGAGGTGCCGTTATGAGAGTCAAAATCACACTTGCTTGCACAGACTGCAAGCAACGCAACTACAACACAATGAAAAACAAGAAGAACGACCCTGACAGACTGGAAATGAATAAATATTGCCGGTTCTGTCGCAAACACACCGTCCATCGCGAAACCAAGTAAGATACTTCTTACAACAATTCCGTATGCGATTTTCTGCATGCGGTTCTGAGAGGAAGGGTTCAAATGGCTGACGAAAAGAATACTGTCACCAAAAGCGAAGAGGTCAAAGTGACAAAACAAAAGTCGGGCAAGCCTGCCAAGAAAAAGGAACCCCGTTTCCGCCCGGCGGTCATAAAGTTCTTCCGTGACTTCAAGGGCGAGTTTAAGAAGATCAACTGGCCGACAAGACAGACCGTACTTCGCAACACACTTGCTACGCTGGCAATGTGTGCTGTGGTCGGAACTTTTGTCATACTGTTCGATCTGGGGCTCTCAGCTCTGGTTAAGCTGATGTTATCGCTTTAACCCCTTGGTGATATCCGCAAATCCGCAAGGAGGATGCAACATGTCCGATGAGGCAAAATGGTATGTAGTTCATACCTANNTCAGGCTATGAAAATAAAGTAGCCACAAATTTAGAAACGATTGTCGAAAACCGCGAGCTTCAGGATTGGATTCATGAAATCCGCGTGCCGACTGAAACCGTTATTGAAATCAAAGACAATAAAAAGCGCGAGGTGGAGCGTAAAATCTTCCCCGGCTATGTTCTTGTCAAGATGATTATGACGGATGAGTCGTGGTATGTAGTGCGCAACACACGCGGCTGTACCGGCTTTGTNNAACTACACTGTGGGTGACACGGTGAACATTGTGGACGGCCCGCTTGAAAACTTTACAGGTATTGTTGATGAAGTCGATCTTGACAAGAACAAGGTTCGCCTTACCATTTCAATGTTTGGCCGTGAAACACCGGTTGAGCTTGAACTGGATCAGGCGGAACGTATGGATTAACATTGACAAACAAACATTTTCGCTGGGCGGATGCTCAGCACCCGGGGTGAACCCCGGTAGTGGGAGGAGCGGCATTCCCGCCGTTCCGCAATCCACCACGATTTTTGGAGGTGCAAGTAGAAATGGCTCAGAAGGTAACCGGTTATATTAAATTGCAGATCCCCGCGGGTAAGGCAACTCCGGCGCCCCCTGTTGGTCCGGCTCTCGGTCAGCATGGCGTCAACATCATGTCCTTCACCAAGGAGTTTAATGAACGCACAAAGAATGATGCAGGATTGGTTATCCCGGTGGTTATTACGGTGTATGCCGATCGTTCATTCACGTTCGTAACCAAGACGCCGCCGGCGGCAGTCCTAATCAAAAAAGCATGCGGAATTGAAACCGCATCAGGCGTGCCGAACAAAAACAAGGTCGCCAAGATTACAAAGGAACAGATTCAGAAAATCGCCGAGACCAAGATGCCCGACCTCAACGCCGCCAGCATTGATGCTGCTATGAGTATGATCGCAGGTACTGCGAGAAGCATGGGCGTTACAGTAGTCGATTAATTCAGCGGTTCGGACAGTGAATGCAGTCTGGACTTTACTGATTTGACCCAGACAAGGACGCTTTCGCTATTTCATTTCGTAAAGGATGAGGTACGATGGCGGACGGGTGGGAGGAAAACCGCTGTCTATTTAGACGGCAAGGATTGCATAGTTCCGATTTTACCACTCATACAG